>JAAYPX010000095.1 GCA_012519565.1 Clostridiales bacterium
TAATCATACCTGTCTCTGTACGGAATAAGTTATAAGTAAGGCTACCTATAATCGCCCAAGATAAAAAATGGGGCAGGTATAATATTGTTTGGGTAACTTTTTTAAATCTTAGGAATCTTATCTCATTTAAAATTAAGGCAAGAATTATAGGCATGGGAAAACCTACGATTAGACCAGCAAAGTTAAAAATCAAAGAGTTTTTTATAGAACGGATAAAATCCCTATCTTTAAAAACTTTTCTGAAGGTTTCAAACCCTACCCATTCGCTACCATCATAGCCCTTAGCAGGTAAATAATTCATAAAGGCCATCCTTAAGCCTGGGTATGGTGCATATCTGAATATAAATGTCATCAATATTGGAATAATTAACAAAAGATACAACTGCCAATCCCTTTTTATAGACCTTTTCCATGAGATTGTTGTATTCAGGTCTACTTCACGTTTTTTTCTCTTAAACATTATGCTACTCCTTTATGTTCAGTAATTAAGTTCTTTGTACATTATTAATTATAGATGATAAAATAATTTTTTATATAATAATAATTATAGATAATATAATAAATTAAAGTTTTGTTAGGCCAATTATTAAGTTAATATTCACAATACAAAACCCCCAAAACGACTATTACATTGACGTTTTGGGGGTTTGCGAATATTTTAAAGGCAAGTTTTTTGTGTAAATTTATTTTTATATAATAAATTTTTAAACTAATTAGCCATATTTATTTTAATTGCCTGATGAATGATAAAGTTCATTCATCTCATCAATAACCACTTGGCCACCAGCACGTAACCATTGTTCCTTTGCTTCATGGAAGCCTACATCATCAATTTCACCCATTATATATGCAACTCTGGCATCTTGTATTATCGTATCAAGAGTAGTGCCCAGTTGTGTATAAGATGGAGATGAGTAGGATGCTCCATAATTAGGAACAGCATACTTTTGGTTATCCTCAAGAACAGCTGCCTCCATTATTCTAATCTCAGATGTTGGAGGTTCAGTAACTATGTTTTTTGCTTGCTCATCTGGATGCTGATAATAAGGAAGTAATTGGTTCATGCCTGCTTTAAAATCATAGGTAGGGAAACCAATAGCAGTCTTTTCCTCTTCTGTCATATGTACAGCATAACCATTTTCATCGAGATAGTAACTTTCACCTTCATATCCAAAATGTACAAGGTTTTGCATCTCAGCATCCATCATGTCATCAAGGAATTGAAGTGCTCTCTTTAAATCTTCCTCTGTTGTAATCTTCTGCTTTGATATTGAAAGAAAACACGATATCCAAAACCATTACGCCCTAGATTTCTAGCACGGGGCACTCCGTATAACCTGCCATTTATTGAAGCATTTTGGTACACTGCTTCAGGCAATTGACCTATATTCTTATAGTCATAGATATAATCCGAGATATCCCAGAAAGCATCATTCTCAACTGCATTTATAAACTCTGGTATTTTATTTTGAACTGATATAGAAGGAATATCACCGGTGGCTA
>JAAYPX010000096.1 GCA_012519565.1 Clostridiales bacterium
GTCCCGGATGTCTCATTTGTTTCAAAAACTTGCGGATGTGGCGGAACTGGCAGACGCGCTAGACTTAGGATCTAGTGGGCAACCGTGGGGGTTCAAGTCCCTTCATCCGCATTATTAAAACTTAAACTCAGTATTGAGTTTAAGTTTTTTTGCATTTATAATGATTTTAAGCTAATAATAGTCTAGGGTATATAAAGGAAAGGCAAAAGATGATGAAAATTAAGAAAATGAGTCCAGCCCGATTTATTTCATTTAGTTTTATATTTATGATATTATTAGGCACAATTTTGTTATCTCTTCCTTTTATGCATAATGAAGGGGTTGAGGTGTCTTTGATAGATGCCTTATTTACTTCCACCAGTGCAGTATGCGTAACGGGTCTAATTGCGATTGATACAGCTGATACCTTTAATGTGTTTGGCCGGACAATTGTTGCCTTATTAATTCAGATAGGTGGATTAGGTGTAACATCTGTTGGCGTCTGCTTTATTTTTATAGCCAGAAAAACAGTTGACTTTAAAGATCGTATTTTAGTTAAAGAGGCGCTGGGGCTTGGTTCAATGAGAGGTATAGTGAAGATTGTAAAATCCATACTATTTATAACTTTAGGTTTTGAAGCGGTCGGAACTATATTAAGCTTTATTGTGTTTTCTAAGGATTATGCCCCTTTTAAAGCTCTGGGTATAAGTGTTTTCCATTCTATAGCTGCCTTTAATAATTCAGGTTTTGACATTTTAGGAGAATATCAAAATTTAATACCATATCAAAATAATATTTTATTAAAC
Organism: Clostridiales bacterium; assembly: GCA_012519565.1. GTDB lineage: Bacteria > Bacillota > Clostridia > Lachnospirales > Lachnospiraceae > Mobilitalea. Next base: position 786 of record JAAYPX010000096.1, read on the forward strand.
TTAACTACAAGTGGATTAATTGTATTTGGAGGTTTAGGGTTTGTAGTAATAAAAGAGTTATTTCAGAGGAGAAAATTTAATAGATTAAGTTTGCATTCTAGAATTGTTATAACTGTGTCTTTGTATTTATTGATTATTGGGACCGTTTTGATAAAATTTACTGAAGATATAAGTTGGTTAGGAGCGTTTTTCTTTAGTGTATCTACAAGAACTGCGGGATTCTCCACATATTCTGTAGGTAACTTTACAAATGGAACTTTGTTTGTTTTGATAATGCTTATGTTTTTTGGGGCTTCTCCAGGATCAACAGGAGGAGGCATTAAGACTACAACGACACTTGTTTTGTTTAAAGGCGCAATTAGCATGTCCACCAATAGGCATTGTACTGTCTTTAAAAGAAAAATACCTTTAGATATTATTTTCAAGTCCTATGTAATTGCATTTTTAGCAATGGCAGTTGTATGTTTTAATACATTATTATTATGTATAATCGAAAGTAACTATACTTTTATTCAAGTCTTGTTTGAAGTTGTATCAGCATTTGGTACTGTAGGATTATCAACGGGTATCACACCTAATTTGACTGATCCGAGTAAGTTTATAATAGTAGTTACCATGTTTATTGGACGTGTTGGTCCATTTACTTTAGCATCAGTTTGGGCCTTTAAGAAAAAATCAAATGTAACATTTTCCGAGGAAGTATTTACAGTGGGATAAGTGTTAATATAGCAAATGAAAGGTAGGGGAAGAATTGTGGCATTTAGCAAGAATATAATGGAATTTGGTATTATAGGGCTTGGCCGTTTTGGCTTTGCACTGGCAAAAAGCTTAGCTGAAGCTGGAAAAGATGTAATGGTAGTTGATAATAATGAGAATAAAATTAAGAATATCCGAAACTATGTGGATAATGCTTTTGTAGTAGGGACCTTGGATCAAGAGACGCTAATGGATGCTGGTATACAAAACTGTGACACTGTTATTGTATGCATAGGTGAAAGTATAGAGGTTAGTATACTGACGACCTTATTCGTTATAAATATAGGGGTACCGAGGGTCATATCTAAGGCAACCAGTACGGAACATGGGATTATACTAGATAAAATTGGTGCAGAAGTAATCTATCCTGAAAGGGATATGGCCATTCGTTTGGCTCATAGATTGACTAATCCTAGTATTTTAGAGACCATGGAGCTTACAGGGGATATTTCCATATCTGAATTAAAATTAACTTCAAAAATAGCTGGCAAAACCATCTTACAGGCAAACTTAAGACAAAAATATAAATTAAATATTATAGCACTGGAGCGAGAGGGCAACACTATAATAGAGTTAACTCCTGATATGGTTATGGAAGAGAATGATAATATGGTTGTAATCGGTAAGAAAGATAATATTAATAAATTTGAGATGTTCCTCATGGGAGGTCGATAAGCAATTTTGAGTATAAATAGATAAAAATAATAAATATGAGGCAATTTATAATGTTTTATATAAATTTTATATAAATAATATATAATGCTATTGAAATATGTTATAAAAAGGTGCTATACTATGATTTGTTATTTGTAAAAATGCCTTTAAGGCAGTATATTATATCTATTTAATGGAGGAAGTAAAAAAAATGGAAGATTCAGACCCTGAGGCGAATAGTATTATTTTGCAAATATTAATACTAGTTTTTCTTACTTTGATTAATGCTTTTTTTGCTTGTGCAGAGATGGCAATGGTTTCTGTTAATAAAAGCAAAATAAGGAGATTAGCTGAAGAAGGGAAAAAAAGCGCCATATTGGTTCAACAGTTTCAAGAAGAACCAACAAAATTCTTATCTACAATTCAGGTAGCAATAACATTAGCTGGCTTCTTCTCTAGTGGTTCTGCTGCAGCAGGATTATCTCAGCCTTTAGCCCAATGGTTAGCTGAGTTTGGAGTGCCCTATAGTGATCAAGCCTCATTAATTCTTGTAATTTTAATTTTATCATTTTTTACCCTGGTATTTGGAGAACTGGTTCCAAAACGTATTGCTCAACAAAAGCCAGAAGCAATAAGTATGTTTTGCGTTAAACCAGTGAGGATGGTATCACGAGTTGCTTCACCATTTATTAAATTATTGACATTTACTACTAATCTTGTAACCAAACCATTTGGTATAGGGGAAACAAGTACGGAAGAGATGTTATCCAGAGAAGAATTATTATCTCTAGTAAAGGAAGGGCAGGAGCACGGTGTCCTTAACCGTAAAGAGAAGGAAATGATTAATTCCATTATGGAATTTGATGATAAGACGGCAAGAGAGATTATGACTCCAAGGATTAATGTCTTTGCTATAGACATTTCAGAGCCCAAGGAAGAATATCTTGAAGATATTATTAATTCCAAGTATACTAGGATACCTGTGTATGATGAGGATATAGACAATATTATAGGAATTTTATTTATTAAGGATTACTTTAAAGAAGCAGTAAAATGCGGTTATGAAAATGTAAATATCAGATCAATTCTACGTAAACCATATCTGGTTCCAGAAAGTAAGGTTATTAGGGATTTGTTTAAAGAATTACAACAATCCAAAAAACAGATTGCAGTATTGATTGATGAGTATGGTGGTTTTTCTGGAATTGTTACCATGGAAGATTTGGTTGAGGAAGTTATGGGTGATATCGAGGATGAATACGATTCCGCAACTGCTAAAATTAAAAAAATAGATGATTCAACCTATGTGATTGATGGACTAGTCACCATAGATGAAATTAATAATAGATTGGATTTAAATATATATTCTGAAAATTATGATACAGTATCTGGTTTCTTAATTGATCAGATAGGATCTATTCCCCAAGAGAAGGATGATCGGGTTATAGAGATAGATAACTTGGTATTTAAATTGGAAAGTGTTAAAAATAAACGAATTGACAAAGTTAAATTATATATAGGTAAAGAAAGTTAATTACAAACCAGCGTAGGCTCTTAGCATAGAGTTTCCGCTGGTTTTTTCTTGTATATTTAGAGTAAAGCCTACTAACCATTCTAGTTCACAAGTAATTGTTAATGGAGAAGTTCATGGGCATATGAATGCAAGGGATTATTTTGCATACAAGAAGCAACTGATACCCAGCATTAAAAAGGCTTTTAATAGCTTAGAAGAGTTTGCTGATATTATTATAGAAGGAGCAGGCAGTCCTGCTGAAATAAATTTAAGAGAAGATGACATTGTGAATATGGGGATGGCAGAGATGGTAGATGCTACGGTGATTCCTTTTTATCCAATGGCTGAAAGTATAGTTATATATTGGAATAATTGCACACGGGGGCACAATTATGTCCCTACTTAATCGTTATAATGGTGGAGATTATTATGACTATCAAGTGACCAATGGTGGAGGATTTACTTGCAAATTAAAGGCTTGGCACCATAGACCTGAAATTGCTGAGCTAAGCAGGATTTAACAGAAAGTACATTAGGAACTGCCAGAGAATTATAATATTATTAAGGAAAACCTGCACTTAAATTATTGTAGCGAATAAACTGAATTGAGAATAGTAGGATGTTTTATGTCCTTTGCGTTTTTCGAGGAGGTTACTATGAATTATAATGGCAGAACTAATACATCTGTTGGAATTCCATATGATGACCTTAATTGGTATGATGTTACAGGCCAGCCTTTTGGTATAGCAGCTAATTTTAATGCAATTGTATTTGAAACAGCAAATAATATAGTAGACACAAAAGGCGCTATGGCCGTAGGTGGTAACTTTGTCTCTCCACGGGGGCTGAGTCTTGCCTTTGGGGAAGATGGTCAATTAAGGGGAACAGGATATTCACCTGATTCAGTAAGATTTTTAGTTGGTGGCGATGTAGCTATGCAAGGTCCATTGGTTGTTGTGGGCCATGTTGTAGCTGGCGGAAATTTCCGCGCTGCCAGTGGAAGCACTTATTTGATAGGAAAGGATAATTCGCCTAATCAGGTAGATGAGTTAATGAATCTTTACCAAGCATCAGGGGGAAGCCAATATTGGAGACCTAGTGATAGGGGAAATCATTATGTAATATCGAGTTACGATGTTCCTCGTTTTATTCCGGCATCAAGGATTGGGGCAAATGTAAGCGAGTTTTTCCGTGATGCTAGAGAAAGTATTGTAAATTATAAAAACTGTATTTTGGAATTGGAGCCTAACGGAACTGTAAGTGACAATTTTCATGAGTGGGTTCTTCGCGGGAAGGATCCAGAGCAAAATGTATTTTTAATCGACGTAAGTCCTAACGGACTATTAACTAAGGGAATCCGTACAGAAGTGCCAGAGGGCAGTGTGAGTATTGTGCGGATTAGAACAGGAAACAATGCCCATTTGCAATATGGATTATGGGGAGAAGAGCGTCTTGCAAGTCGCACTCTATATGTATTTGAAGATGCCAATAATATATTTATGGAAGTGCCGGCAGCTATTTGGGGCAGTGTATTAGCTCCACAAGCTATGTTCCATGCCCATAGAACAGGGGGGCATATAACAGGTAATGCTGCATTTAGGGCGTTTGCTGTTGCAGCTACCAGTGGTTTTGAGTTTCACCTGCCACCATTTGCAGGCGGAGTAGTGTGTGGTGAGCTTGCGGCAGTTCCTCCTGAATTACCTGAGGAAATTGTAATACCTATACCAGAGGCAGCCCCAGCTCCAGCACCCGCGCCCGCCCCAGCACCCCGTCCAGCACCCGCGCCTCGCCCAGCTCCAGCGCCCCGTCCAGCCCCAGCGCCCCGTCCAGCACCCGCGCCTCGCCCAGCCCCAGCGCCAACTCCACCACCAGCCCCAATGCCTCAATGTCCACCATGTCCGCCATGCCCAGAGTGTCAGGTACCTGAACCTATAACTCAAATTAAATATCAACCTTATCCCATACCTGTACCCATGCCATGTCCTGAACCAATAACTCGAATAGAATACAAACCTTATCCAGTAAAGACACCTTGTCCAGAGGTCAAAGTGACTCCTGGAATAATATTTGGATGTATTTGGGGATGCCATTGCTGCATGAATCATGATTGGGAGATAAAACTATATCGGATTTGTGGTGAAAATAAAGTATTACTATATTGTGAAAGAATCTGCAGTTGTGATTGTTTTGAATTTAAAGTGCCTTATGATGATTGCTACTTGCTAACAGTGTGTCCCTATAGGGCAGGAAGAAATATAAGTAAATGTAAACCTATGTTAACTTTAAAGAATGTGGGGGTTGCAGGTTTTAGATTAGAAGCATAAATACTTCTTTCGTTTACTTGAAATATGCATTAAAATAAGATATTATCATAACTGATGGTAATAAAAGTAACTTAAGAAAGGGGTTTTTATAGTGGCACAGGCATATATCTTTTTGGCAGATGGCTTTGAGGAAATTGAGGGATTAACTGTAGTTGATTTATTTCGCAGGGTAGATATTGCAATATCTATGGTTTCTATTAATAAAACAAATATGGTAACTGGAGCTCATCAGATTGAAATAAAGGCAGATAGGATATTTGAAGAAGTGGATTATAATGATGGAGATATTCTGATTTTACCTGGAGGAATGCCGGGAACCAATCATTTGATGGAGCATGAGGGATTGGATAGACTTCTAAAAGACTTTAATTCCAAGGGTAAATTACTAGCAGCCATCTGTGCAGCTCCTAGTGTATTAGGGCAAAAGAATATTCTAAGTGGGAAAAAGGCAACCTGCTATCCTGGCTTTGAAGAAAAACTGATTGGTGCTCAAGTTGTAAAGGACGGGGTAGTAGAGGATGGTAATGTGATTACTTCTAAAGGTATGGGCACTGCAATTGATTTCTCCCTTGCCTTAATTAAAAGGCTTAAGGGAGAGGATGTGGCTAAAAAGCTGGCAGCATCAATACAGTATAATTACTATTAATTATTAAGGTTTATATGTAATTTGCTTGCGCAATAATAGTATGCATAATATATTAGGTAAAGCCATCAGTGCATTAACAAAATCTGTTAGTTCCCAGACTAAATCTAATGCCATAATAGAGCCTACAAATATCATAACCATATAACAAAGGCGGTAGTTGTTTATTCCGGATTTTCCGAATAAATATTCTACCGCTTTTTCACCAAAATAAGACCAGCCTATTAAAGTGGCTACGGCAAAAGCGATCAATGCTATTCCCAATAAATAACTACCATATGGAAGGGTCTTAAAGGCTGCTGTGGTCAGTTCTGATGCAGAATACTTAGCAACAGATTGAGGATCCTTGAGTAGGTTGGTGACAATTACCAGTCCTGTTATGGCACACATTATAACAGTATCCCAAAAGGTTGCGCTCATGGATATTAAAGCCTGCCTTGTGGGAGTTGGAGTTTTTGAACTGGCAGCAGCAATGGGGGCAGAACCAAGACCTGCTTCATTGGTAAATAATCCTCTGGCGATACCATATCTGGTTGCTGAGCGGATAGTACTGCCTATAAATCCCCCTGCTACAGCAGCGGGAAGTTTGTTTGGAAGAAAGGCAGAGTGAAGAATAAGTTTGATTGCAGGTATTATATAAGGAAAGTTTATAAATAATATAATAATGCAGGCAAAAATATAAAAGAAGCCCATAGTAGGAACTAATTTGCTACAAATTTTACCTATAGATTTTACACCACCTAGGATAACTAAGCCTACAATGACGGCTACAATCATACCCACCATATACTCTGGTAGACCCCAAAGAGTATTAGCGGTTTCTGTTATTGCCCGTGATTGCGTAGAGCAACCGACACCATATGAGGCTATTAAGGTTAAGTAAGAAAACACAATAGCTAACCACCTTTTATTGAGTCCATATTCCAATGCATACATAGGCCCGCCTATGTATGTACCATCCTTAGTTTTTCTCCGATACAAAACCCCTAGAAAACATTCAGCATAGCTGGTAGCCATACCCAATAGGCCCGTAAGCCAGCACCAGAATATAGCTCCAGGACCACCATAAGCAACGGCTGTGGATACACCCACAATATTGCCCGTACCTATGGTAGCAGCTAAAGTTGCAGTTAGAGAGGCGAAACCACTTAAGTCACCCTCGGCAGATTCCGTGGGAGTTACGGAGAGTTTAATGGCTTTTGGTATATGCTTTTGAATAGCCTTTAATTTTATTGTGAAATAAATATGGGAACTGAAAAGTAATATTGGCATTGGTATTCCCCAAATAAAGTTATTTAGAGATTTCAGGGTAGATAGCATAAGCAAAGTTCTCCATCACTTGTTCTATATTTATATATATGTATCACTATAGAAAGTTAGTAATAGAATAATTCTTGGTTGTATATTCAGAAAGTTTCGATAATATACATTATAAACTTTCAATTAATGCTATAATAGGTAAATTTTATAATAAAATAGGTAGAAAGCATCATAAAATTGTTGACAAATGTATACAAATGGAATATATTTACATATAGGAGGTGTTTGTATTGAATACAAAAACATATTGTGATCATGAATATAAATTTCAATATCATTACAATAGTGATTATGTTAAGGAATGTAATGTTAGTGGATACTATTATTTATCTTCAGCCCAGTGTAAGAAGCTTGTTATATCAGCTGGAGCTGGCGGTATATTAGTTCATGAAGCGATAGAGATAGTCTATAAACAAATTAAAAATAATTGGAACCTCATATTGGACTTTGTTCCTCCGTTAAAATTTTTAAATCAGAAGATAAACTCATACTATGCACCTGAATTGGCTGAATGTCTTGTTAAGGCAGCAATGATTGGAACTGGTATTGATATAACCATTGGATATCCAGAGTTAGTGGTAATAAAATTAGCTTAATTAATGCAAATTTCAATAAGTTTTAAAGTACATATCAGCCATAAAAATGGTTTCATTTCCCTTAATAATAAATGTTTTTAGTGTACACAATATGATTACAAGCAACATAAACAGAATCACTGCGGTGAATAAAATAAATAGCCGCTGAACCTACAATCAAGTTGATTTTGTATTTTGTTTGCTTAATGATATTAATAATGGAGGTGAAACTAGTATGGCAAGTAACAATAGTGGTTCTAACAGAGTAGAAGTACCTCAAGCAAGAGAAGCTCTTAACCGTTTTAAGATGGAAGTTGCTAATGAGTTAGGCGTTCCCTTAAAGCAAGGTTATAATGGTGACTTAACCAGTAGACAAAACGGTTCTGTAGGTGGAGAAATGGTTAGACGTATGATTAGAAGGCAGGAAGAGCAAATGGCTGGACAATCCGGACAATCTGGTCAACAACAATAACCTATAATTATTATAAAAAGCATCACCGCTTCTTGGTGATGCTTTTGTGTTTGTCTTATATAGTTGATCTTAGTCTAATCTTTTAAAAACTTTTCTTTTCATATCAAATCATGTATGTTAAAATAAATACTGTTATAGTTTGCCAAGGAATAGAATCATTTGTAGATTAATATGAATTAAAGATTGATATATATAACAAGAAAGGGTTGAATA
>JAAYPX010000097.1 GCA_012519565.1 Clostridiales bacterium
AAACAGGGATTTTATGCTCTTTTTTAAGTAAGATTATAATGATTAATCCACAAAAATGAACTGTTTGCAACAATATGGTGAGTAAACCTTTAGTTTTATATCACCGTGAATAATTCAGGTTTATTAATGATCCTGATGGATACTGGCTAGAGGTTATTCCACAAAACAGATAACAAATCAAACTCCTATAAGGGTAACTAATTAATTGTTATTTACCTTTATGGGAGTTTTATGATTTTAATATTGTTATTATCTAGGGTATACCCTCTATTAAGTTATACAACCTTTTTTATACACAGATGACGGTAAGCACTATCATTCATAAGATCTATGATTTCATTAGTATCTATATTCCGGACAATTGGCCTTAGGGTATTATTGGCATTAGTTTTCATAACGATAGCATTGGTACCATCACTTAATTCCACTAAACCGCCCTCAGGATATATGGTTATACACTTCCCAAATTTCTTTATGATATCGATTTCATATTTTGTATTACCATCCCCCATAAGATACTCATAAACTTCAAAAGGGGAAAAAGCAGGGCGATAAACTCTATCAGTAGTCATGGCATCATATGTGTCGGCAACGGCAATTATCTTTCCAAAGCTGGAAATCTCATCCCTCTTTAAGCCAAAGGGATAGCCTGTACCATCACATCTTTCATGGTGCTGCAATACACCTGCCTTGGTATTACCGTCTATCTCTAAGATCTCTCTTATCATATTGTATCCATGTTCGGGATGTTTTTTTATACAATCATATTCCTCTTTAGTTAGTTTACCAGGTTTATCCAATATCTCTTTGGGAATGCTATTCTTTCCAATATCATGTAAAATACCTGAAGTACCCAGATTAATCAGCTCGCCCCTTGTATACTTCATCTTCACTCCCATACTTATAGACAAGATACCAACATTGATACAATGGGAGTATGTATAATCATGGTGATTTTGCAATTGATGCATATGCAATAGAACGTCTTTTTTTCTATAATACTATCTACTATATTTTCTATAATTGGTTGTATCTCTGTAAAATTACCATTGTCTTTTATGATATTCTCCAAAGTAATTATAGCCTCTATCCTAAGCTGCTCATCAATAACATCTTTAATTTCTATACCCTCAGATATCTTGTCTTCAATATATAAACCAACAAAGCCCAATTCTTTTAATCTATTTAGAATTCCTTCAGATAATTTTACATGTTCTTTTACTAATATCGTTCCCAGATTACTGTATATTGGTTTTGCTAAATAGGAACCCTTTTTCACCCTATCTATTGAAACAAATCGCATAAAATCAGTCCTCCAGTTAGAAGATTTGTCCGATTTGCAGCTATTAAATTAAGCTCAATCTTCCCAATAAATATAGCAGATTAAGAGCTGTAATCCGCCTATTTCATATATTGTAGCATATTTTGTAGAATTTTAGTAGTTAAATTTACAATTATAAGGTATGAATTATGACCATTTATGGCAATTTAATAATTATTTTGTAGAAAAAACGGATGATAACATTATTATCTTTAATGTTATCATCCACTTTATTATTTATACCCTCTTCCTTAGCCAGTACTTAAAATTTTCTTAAAGACTGGCATAGGTAAAATCATATTATATTTTAGTTATATCAACCACAGATAAGTCCTGCTGTTTGCCATTCTCAAGACAGGTTAGCAAAGCAATGGCCGTATCTAAAGATGTGAAGCAGGTTACTCCTGTTTCTGTAGAAATCCGGCGGATCAGAAATCCGTCTCTGGTTTTTACACGCCCGCGGGTAGGGGTATTGATAACTAAATCTAATTTATGCTCCATGAAAAGATCCATTATATTAGGAGCTTCTTGATCTATCTTCCGTACACTTATTGCAGGAACCCCATTGTTGTTCAGAAAATCTGCCGTACCATTTGTAGAGTATATGGTATATCCCAAATTATGAAATCTTCTTGCTATTCCTAGGGCCTCATTTTTATCCTGATCATTGACAGTTATTATCATTTTCTTATGTTTTGGTAGATTTACACCGGCTCCTAAGAAGGCTTTATATAAGGCTTCATGGAAGGTTTTAGCCAAGCCTAAACATTCTCCAGTGGATTTCATCTCTGGCCCCAGACTAGGTTCTGCCCCCCTTAACTTCTCAAAAGAGAATACAGGCATCTTAACAGCATAATAGTCTGACTCAGGCCATATACCTGGAGTATATCCCAGGTCCTTAATCTTTTCTCCTAAGATTACCTTAGTTGCTATATCTACAATAGGAATTCCAGTAACCTTACTGATATAAGGTACAGTACGGCTGGCCCTTGGGTTAACTTCTATTACATAAACCTTATCATTGTAAACAATGAATTGGATATTAATTAAGCCAATTACATGTAGTGATTGTGCTAGTTTTTTAGTGTATTGGACAATATCTTCTTTAGCTTTCTCACTGATACTGATAGTAGGATATACGGATATACTATCACCAGAGTGTATTCCAGCCCTCTCAATATGTTCCATAATCCCTGGTATCAAAATGTCCTCACCATCACATACAGCATCAACTTCTACTTCTTTACCCATAAGATATTTGTCTATCAGTATTGGATGCTCCTGTACAGTCATATTTATAATCTTCATAAATTCTATTATATCGTCATCACATATGGCAATCTGCATCCCCTGGCCGCCAAGAACATAGGAAGGCCGTACTAGTACAGGATAGCCCAGCTCATTGGCTGCTGTCAGTGCTTCTTCTGTTGTAAATACAGTCTTGCCAGCTGGTCTAAGGATACCGCATTTTTCTAAAGTGGCATCAAACAGCTTACGGTCTTCAGCTGCATCCACATCTTCAGCGGAAGTCCCCAGAATTGGTACCCCCATCTTCATTAGGCTTTCTGTTAACTTTATTGCAGTCTGACCACCAAATTGTACAACTGCCCCATCAGGTTGTTCTAAATCAACTATATTTTCCACATCCTCGGCAGTCAAGGGCTCAAAATATAGTTTATCTGCAATATCAAAATCTGTACTAACAGTTTCAGGATTGTTATTTACTATAATAGTCTCACAGCCACTCTCAGATAAAGCCCATACGCTATGGACTGAACAGTAATCAAATTCAATTCCTTGTCCTATTCTAATTGGGCCTGATCCCAATACCATAATCTTCTTTTTCTTTTCTTTAGAATTGTCAGCCTTTACTTCATTGTGGCTTCCAAAACACGAATAATAATAAGGTGTCTCTCCATCGAACTCTGCCGCACAGGTGTCAACTGTTTTATAGGCTGCCACAATTCCATATGACTTTCTCATCTTCTTAATATCCTCAGGCTTTTGGCCTGTAAGCTCTGCTATTACACTATCAGGATATCCCAGGCGTTTTGCATCTAGTAGCAGTTCCCTATTTAAAGGTTCTGTGGATAATCTTTTTTCCATTTCTACTAGAATTGCTATCTTGTCTATAAACCAAGGATCTATTTTAGTTATACTCTTGATTTCTTCAAAAGAAATACCTCGCCTAAGGGCTTCTGCTATGGTAAAGAGTCTTCTATCATCAACTAGATGTAGGGCCCCATGAATTTCCTCTGTAGTCATCTCACTATAATCACCATATCTCAGGCTATAGATGTTCTGCTCCAATGAACGAAGCGCCTTCATCAAAGCCCCTTCAAAGCTAGTACTGATACTCATTACTTCTCCAGTGGCTTTCATTTGTGTTGTTAAAGTTCTATTGGCTGTCAGGAATTTATCAAAAGGCCATTTAGGTATTTTAACTACCACATAGTCTAAGGCTGGCTCATAACTGGCATATGTTTTCTTTGTCACAGCATTCTCAATTTCATCTAAATTATATCCTAAAGCTATTTTGGCAGCTACCTTAGCAATAGGATAACCAGTGGCTTTTGAGGCTAAAGCTGAAGATCTACTCACCCTAGGATTAACTTCAATTACACAATATTCAAAGGAGTGGGGGTGAAGAGCAAATTGCACATTACATCCACCGGTAATATCTAGTTCAGTTACAATATTAAAGGCAGCATCCTTTAGCATCTCATTTTCCCTAACTGATAAAGTTTGGCTAGGAGCTACAACAATACTGTCACCGGTATGAACTCCTACAGGATCAAGATTTTCCATATTACATACACAGATACAAGTGCCATTGCTATCTCTTATAACTTCATATTCAATCTCTTTCCAACCGGCTATACAACGCTCAATTAAACACTGACCTACTCGGCTTAGGCGTAAACCATTGGAACAAATATCTATTAATTCAGCTTTGCTATGGGCAATACCGCCTCCAGTACCCCCTAGGGTATATGCTGGCCTTACCACCACCGGATAGCCTATAGTCTCTGCAAAGGCTATAGCAGCCTCTACGGAATTAACAACTTCACTGGGGGCACAAGGTTCACCGATTTTATCCATGGTCTCTTTAAACGCTAACCTATCCTCTGCTTTTTTTATTGTTTCTGATGTAGTTCCAATTAGCCTAACTTCTTGTTCCTGTAGAAAACCTGATTCATCCAATTCCATAGCTATGTTTAATGCTGCTTGACCTCCCAGGGTAGGAAGTAGGCAGTCAGGTTTTTCTTTAAGGATTATTCTCTTAACAAAATCTATAGTCAAAGGCTCTATATATACACAGTCAGCTATATTTTTATCAGTCATGATGGTTGCTGGATTAGAATTAACCAATACTACGCTAACCCCTTCTTCTTTAAGGGAACGACATGCCTGTGTACCAGCATAATCAAATTCGGCAGCCTGACCTATAATAATAGGACCTGATCCAATTACTAAGACTTTTTCAATATCATTAAATTTAGGCAATTTGATTCACCTCCATCATATTAATAAACTCATCATATAAGTTTCCATTAACCGATTTTTTACCAACCTTAGGATTGAATTGTACAGAAAAGGCATTGGTGCCAAGATAATGCAGACCTTCCACTGTTCCATCATTAATGTTTGTAAAATTAATCTCAGCCACATGAGCTTTTATACTATTCGCATTTACTACATATCTATGATTTTGGCTTGTTAGCTCTACCTTACCATTTTTAACATTCTTAACTGGATAATTCATACCATAGTGTCCATTTGCCATCTTAGAAGTGTTAAAACCATTGGCAAGAGCAAGAACAAGATGCCCCAAGCCTATTCCAAAAATCGGTATCCTGCTTTCCACTAGCTTCTTAACCTCATCTATAATATCTTTACACTCCTTTGGATCCCCTGGACCGTTAGTAAGTACAATTCCCTCTGGCTTACTGTTTATAATATCTTCTGCTTTTGTAAAGGCAGGATATACGGTAACTGCACATCCTCTATCTAGTAAAGCTGCTTCAATGCTCTTTCTCATGCCAAGATCCAATACCGCAACCGTATAATTCTTACTTGATTTTCCTGAAGGGGTAATTGTCCTTACCTCTTGGCATGTTGCTCTTTCTACTGCCCTAACTATTTTATATTGTTTAATTTTTGGAATGATTTCGTCTAAATTATAATTCTCATTGGTAGTAATCATTCCATTCATAATACCCTTACTTCTTACAAGTTTCACCAAAGCCCTTGTATCTATTCCTGATATACCTGGAATATCATTCCTTTCTAAAAAGCTTTGTATACTTTCTTGACTACGAAAATTACTTGGCATACGAGATAATTCTCTTACTATAAATCCATCTACCCAGGGTTTCTCTGATTCCATGTCTTCATAGCAAATTCCATAGTTACCGATAAGGGGATATGTCATTACAACACTTTGCCCCACATAAGAAGGGTCTGTTAATACTTCCATATACCCTGCCATGGCAGTATTAAATACAATCTCGCTTATAACTTCTCGCGCAGAACCAATACTTTCTCCAGTAAAAACGCTGCCATCTTCTAGTATTGAGAATGCTTTCACTATGCCTCACCATTTCCTTTCTTGTTGCCATTTTA
>JAAYPX010000098.1 GCA_012519565.1 Clostridiales bacterium
ATCTTCGGTAACGGGTGAGGTTATTACGTAGTAACTAGGTTCCCGGGTACCCCAGCAGCAATCTTCAATTTCGCGCTGGGTGGGGTTCTTATTATATCATAAGTTAAGTAATGGCCTTAGATATCAAAAGGCTGTTTCAATATCGTTTCTTCTAAATGCCATAAAATGCCTAAAGAATTTTTGAAACAGCCTCAGTAGATAGTCTTTTCTATATTATATTTTGTTACAGGATTATGCTCTTTGAAGGTTCTGGGTATCGTCCTTAATAACGTATTGGAATACCACAACGATTGCTATCAGTAATAAACCAAATAAGTCAGTTATTAAATTAGGATCAATCATTCCCAGTCCTCCAATAATGGCCAGAATTCTTTGCCACCACGGCAACTTTTTCTTCATATAGCCCTCAAGTCCTCCGGCAATGGCAAACATGCCTATTGTTGAGGTAATAACAATCTGAACCACGTTTATAAAAGAGGTATTAATAAGGAGCATTGAGGGATTAAGAACAAATATATACGGGATTATGAATGCTGTTATAGCCAGTCTTGTTGCTATAACACCTGTGCGTATGGGATTTCCTCCCGATATAGCTGCACCTGCATAGGCGGCCAGAGCAACAGGAGGCGTAATATCTGCCACAATTCCAAAATAGAAGACAAACATATGAGCCGCCAATACGGGCGTTTCAGGAATCAGCTTTAAAATAATTGGCGCTGTGATTGTGGCCATAATAACGTAGTTGGCGGTTGTAGGAACACCCATTCCCAGTATAATACATGCAATCATTGTCAGGAATAAGGCGATAATATCGATACCACCGGAAAGCATGAGTAGTCCATCAGCCAGCTTAAGTCCAATACCGGTGAGGGATACGATACCTACAATTATACCGGCTATTGCACAGGCAGCAGCGACACCGATGGTGTTTTTAGCGCCGTTTTCCAGTGATTCAACGAATGTCTTTGGTGAGAGGCGGGTTTCCTTGCGGAACAGGCTTACAATAATTGAAGCAAGAATAGCAAGGCAAGCCGCGCGGGAAGCTGTATAACCAACGGACATCGTTATAATCAGCACAGCGATGGGTAGAAGGAGATATCCCTTTTTAAGCATAAGTTTAAAAAAGTTGGGTATAGATTCTTTTGGGAGTCCTTTAAGTCCAAGTTTTTTCGCTTCAAAATGCACCATCAGGAAGATACCTGCAAAATAGAGTACTGCCGGGAAGATAGCTGCAACCGCTATAGTAGCGTAAGGGGTTTCTGTCATCTCAGCCATCAGGAATGCTGCCGCACCCATAACCGGAGGCATTATCTGGCCACCGGTAGATGCAGCTGCCTCTACCGCAGCAGCAAAGTCTTTATCATATCCGGCCTTCTTCATTACGGGGATGGTTACACTTCCGGAACCTACCGTGTTGGCAACAGAACTTCCGGAGTACATTCCTTCCAGAGCGCTGGAAATAACTGCAACCTTGGCAGGTCCACCGGCTGAGAAACCTGCAATTGAATTGGCAATATCTATAAAAAAGTTACCTATATTCGTTTTTTCAAGAAAAGAACCAAGGATAATAAACAAAACAATAAATGTTGAACAAACACCGATTGGGGTGCCTATTACACCGTCAAGTGTATAGAATAGCGTATAAACGATTCTGTTGATCGAATATCCGGCTGCGAATGCATATACTATAAAAGCTGATGCTACAACCAGTATGGGCAGGCCTACCACTCTTCTGCAGACTTCTGCAATTATTAATATACCTATGATTCCTATTATTACGTCTAATGAAGAGACTCGAGTAGCTTTTTGAGCCATTGAAGCAAAGTTTAAAACATAATAGAAGAAGGAGGCTGCACCTACGACTCCGAGTAAAATATCATACCAGGGCACAAAGTTTTCTCTTTTGGCAGTTTTTTTTCTGGCAGGGTAGAGCATAAAAGCCATAAATATAATCAGACCTACAAAAGAAGCTCTGCGGATTTGCTCAGGCCAGGCGCTTATAAGGTTCATATAAAAGACATACAGGGAAAAACAGACCAGAATATAGCGTACTATCTCTCTTGGTACACCTTTATAATGTCTGGTATTAGATTCACGATCATACTCAGCCATTACTTCATCAACATTTATATGTTCGACCTCACCCATCGATGTTAGATTTGTCGATTCTGACATGCTGGATCCTCCTTTTTAAAGATTATGTCAATTTATAATTATCCTGCGACCGATTGAAAAATGCACAGTCGTGTTACGGCCACAAAGTTCACGGAGTGCGACAGTTCCTCCGTTTATCTCAAGAATGTGATCTGATACCGTACCTACAATATAGGAAAGATTGTCCATTGGTCTGTTAA
>JAAYPX010000099.1 GCA_012519565.1 Clostridiales bacterium
CTTCCTCACAAATTTAAAATTGCTGTGGGAGGATGTCCAAATAACTGTGTTAAACCCGATTTAAATTATCTAGGTATTATAGGACAAATGGTACCTAATTATGATGAAGATTTATGTAATGGATGTAAAAAATGTTCTGTAGAAGATGCATGTCCTATCAAAGTGGCAAAAGTTGAAGATGGACTTCTTCAAATCAATAAGGACGAATGCAATAACTGTGGACGCTGCATAGGCAAGTGCCATTTTGATGCTATCGAAGATGGCAAGGTGGGATATAAGGTATACATTGGTGGTATGTGGGGTAAACGTGTTGCTCACGGAATTCCTCTAACTAAAATCTTTACTACCAAAGAAGAAGTAATGAACGTAGTTGAAAAAGCTATCCTCTTATATAGAGAACAAGGTATAACTGGTGAACGTTTCGCTCAAACTATTGCCAGACTTGGTTTTGAAAATGTAAATTCTCAACTCCTCTCCGATGATCTACTTGATAGAAAACAAGAAATCTTAGATGCTAAGCTACATCTTGTAGGCGGAGCTACCTGCTAAATTAGATCTCCATAAGAAGTTATATCTATTCAAAGTAAAAAGATACATAGCTAGGATATATGTACCAGAAGAAAGCCTTCTATATCGCTCTTAATTTTAAAGAAATCTTAGGATATGGTGCAAAAGCCCTTCCACTTATAATTCTCAATATAATTATCTCATTTAGTGTTGCTTACTTCATAGGTAAAAAACTAGAGCTAACTTGGTCTTACTCCAAATCAATTTGGTTTCCTTGCAGGTACTGCTATTAATGATACTTCCAGCGTTGCAGCATCTGAAGCTACATATAATGTTTTGAATAATGTTGATCTAAACTTAGCTATAACAGTAAAACTTACAAGAACAACCATGTTAATCGTACTTGCAATTATTTTTACTATAATCACTGTAAGAAATGAATCTAAAGTAAACAATTCACATGAATCCAATAAGAAACCATCAATTGGTCAAACTGTAATTAAAGTATTCCCATGGTTTATTCTTACCTTCTTATTAATGGCTATATTAAACACTTTAGGAGCCTTCCAAAATATTAACGATGCAGCCGGTTTCTTTAAAAATGGTTACAAATTTTTAATTACCACAGCCTTAGCTGGTGTAGGATTTAAAATTCAATTAAAAGATTTATTAACAAAAGGTATTAAACCAATTATACTTGGAGGCTGTACTTGGCTAGCTGTTGCTACTTCTTCATTATTATTTGTTAACTTGTTTGCTTCCTATGTAGGCTAGAAAAGTCAGATATATTGGGCTATCGCAGTATATCCAGGTTACAGGGTAGGTGTAATACACCTGTGTACCCTTACGATCTACTGGATAGCCCTTCTTTCATTAATAGGTATCCTCTTTTCTACCTTATATAAAATACATATTGATTTTTTCCTTCCTCGCCTACCTGTACCTGCTGTGAATTAACTTTAAAAATCCTATCTATCTCTTTACTTTCATATAACCCTTGGGGTGTATCATAGATAACTATCTCTCCATTCTCCATTAAACAAAGATAATCAGAATAAGTAAGGGCATTATTTAAGTCATGGAGAACCATTATAATGGTTTTACCCATCTTCTTTAACTCTTTAACAATTTCCAAAATCTCCAGTTGATGGTTAATATCTAAGTAGGTAGTTGGTTCATCCAAGAATATTATATCGGTATCCTGGGCTAAGACCATGGCAATACATACCTTTTGTCTTTGCCCACCGGATAGTTCCTGAAGATTCTTATGTATATAATTATTTAAACCCATATTATCTATGGCTTTCTCCACAATTTCTTTATCTTCTTTCTGTGGAGTGCGGGAAAAGCCCAAATAGGGATATCTTCCATGCATAACCAACTGATAGACCGTAATATTGGGTACTGTTCTAATCTGAGGTAAAAAGGAAACCTTCTTAGCCAGTTCCTTATTATGAAAACTCTTTATATCTTTGCCACTGATGGTAATAGATCCACCATAAGGTTTTAAAATATTCGAAGCAGTTTTCAATAAGGTGGTTTTTCCACAACCATTTTGTCCAATAATACTTGTAATACTACCCTCTTTAAAATTTAAATTTATATTCTTTATGATTTCTACTTTATTATAACCTGCAGATATATTGTCTAATTTAATCATATAGTTGACCTCTCTTACCTTGTATTAATAGGTATATGAAAAACGGACCTCCCAAGAAAGACAGTATAATCCCGACAGGAATTTCAAAGGGTGCAAATAGTATCCGTGCCAGTAAATCGCAAATAAGAGTAAAAATGCTTCCTAAAAGAGCTGAAACAGGCAGAAGTATTCGATTATCATATCCGACAAAAAGCCTTGATACATGAGGAATTATTAATCCAACAAAGCCAATTAGGCCTGCAAAACTTATAGCACTTCCTGCTAACACTGCCCCAAGGATTAATAAAGTAAAGCGAATTGCTGATACTTTTAATCCTAGGGATTTGGAAGTCTCATCCCCAAGAGCCAATATATTCATATCATAACTTAAGATTAATGCAATAATAAAGGAAGCAAGAATAAATATCCCAGCAAAATACAACTTGTCCATAGTTATACCAGAAAAGCCTCCAATTAAGAATTCTGTACGTGATATAATTGCATCAGGCTTTATTGTCAAAATCGCATCGGTTATAGCTCCTAAAAAACTGGATACAGCAACACCTGATAAAACAATTCCCATCCGGGAAGCTCCCGTCTTATAGGCTAAAAAATACACAAGCAGCACTGATAGAATTGCCCCTGTAAATGCAGCTATGGCTGAAAGGGAAAAACAAGATGGAAAAAATGCTGCTATTAATACCGTAAATAGACCAGCTCCTGAGTTAACACCAATTATGCTTGGGCTAGCAAGAGAGTTATTAAGTACTGATTGCAAAATAACCCCTGAAACCGAAAATGCACACCCAGCTAAAACCGCAGCCAAAGTTCTTGGTATTCTAACATACATTATGATTTTATAGGAGTTTAAGCTCCTATCCCCTTGCCTCAATGCTGAAATAATATCAGATATAGGAATTTTAGTAGAACCAATACTTATACTCAATAAAATTGTAATGATAAGTAATATTGTAAGAAAAGCTATAACAGATATGTTATAGCTCTTGCTGCTTTTATTAATGAATTTTTCATTTTTATCCTTATCTAAATTCTTCTGGATAAAGAATTTTTGCAATATATTCATAGCTTTCACCCCATCTTGCGTTAGGTTTGTAATGGAATAAATCCTTAGGTAGTACTATATATCGATCATTTTTTACCGCCGATAGGTCACTCCATGCTGGATTTTTCTCTATCCCATCCTTTAATGCTTGTATAGCCTTTTGGCTGTCTCCCATTGTCACTACAAAAATATAATCGGGGTCCTCCTCAATAATTTCTTCCATACTTAATTGTTCTAAAAGCGACTCATGCTTTGCTGCTATATTCACAGTACCTAAATCATTAAAAATCTTACAGGCCATATTATCATCATGTTTGGCTTTTGCACCACTGGAAAAAGCACGTATAAATAATATTTCAACTTCAGGATAATCCTTCTCATAGATCTTAGAAACAATTTTATCTATTTGTTTCTTAACAGCTAAACCATTTTTCTCATATAAGTCTTTATTGCCTGTTATGTCTGTACAAATATCAAGCATATGTAGATAATCTTCGAAATGTTCTACCTTAAAAAAGGCATAAGGTATTTTTGATTGCTCAAGGATATCAGCAGCCTTTTTATGGCTTTCTACATCTGTGGTTAAAATAACAAAATCAGGAGAAAGAGCTAATACTTCTTCTATATTTGGTTCTTTTATTGTTCCTACTATTTTAGTTTCACTAGGCACATCAATGGCTCTCTCAGTTATAACGTCATTTGTTACCCCTACCAGGCTTCCCCCTGCAAGCATCCAAGTTTCAGCATAAGAGCCAACAAGCGAAACAACTCTTTCAGGAGTATTCTCCAGTTGAACCCTATTACCTAGAGAATCTGTAAAACTATAACTATACTCAAGATTAGTTTCCATTTCTGCTTGCCTATTACATCCAGTAAACAGAAATCCCAGTGAAATAATTAAAAGCAACATTGAAATTCTTTTCGTTGCCTTTAAGTACATATTAACTTTGCTAAGTTTTATACTATTAAAAGCCTTATTCATCTTATGTCCTCCCTATGGGTTGATTACTTACGTTATATAATATTACATTAGAGATGTATTGTAAAATATAATTACTTTATAGACATGATAGGTTTTACCTATCAACAAATTTCACTATTGCCATTACTCCCTAGGCATACTAGATAGTAATATTTGGATCTAGTTACTTATAATCTATCTTGTTAATTGTGCTGTATGTATATTTTCCATCTATTTTTTTATGCAATATTACAGGCAAAAAATGTGCTAAACTAAAAATCAAGTACAATTGCAATAAAACCATACCCATACTTTTGTTAAATCAATAAAATGGCAACGTTTTTTTACACAAAAATTTTGTCGATAATCATAAATTTATGATGACAAGTTATAATTAAATAATTATAATATGGTTTAAGAAAACGTTTACTTAAACCATTACGTAAACATTTTCAATAATAAAAACAACCTAAAAGGGAGATTTATTGAGATGGATTCTAAGAACATTACGTTAAAAGACATCGCCAAAGAAGCAGGTACTTCTGTAACAACTGTATATCGGGTATTGAATAATAAAGAAGGCGTTGGTGATGAACTTCGCCAAAAAATATTAAAGATATCAAAAGAACTGGGATACACATTAAATTATGCTGCATCTTCCTTAAGTAAAAAAGCAACCAATATAGTTGTCTTTTTTCCAAAAAAAGATGAAACCAGTAGATTTTACACCAATTTAATTTATGAAGGATATGTCAAATTCAAAGAAGAAATAAGTGGTTTTAATATAACTTTTACAGAATATTTCTACGAATATGAGCATGAGAATCTCTCCATTCTTTTAGAAAGACTTTTTAACGATAAGTCTTTTAAGGTGGATGGACTTCTTATATATCCTATGCGTTCTAGACAAATCATTAACCTGTTAAATCGCTTTGCAGGAAGGGGCATTCCTATAGTTTTAATTGACAAAGATTTAACAGAGGTGGCTAGACTCACTTGTGTTAAACCCAATGACGAACTTGCTGGTAGGTTATCTGGTGAACTTATGAGTAAGTTGGTACACAAATCTGGTAAAATCCTCATAGCAGATAATGATATTACAGTCTTAGATACAGACATTAGCGTTCATGACGCAAATAGTAACGGTTTTGTACAAATGCTTCAAAGTAGACGTAATGATTTAACAACTGAAAGAATACAGATTTCATACAAAGACAATCAACTTTATCATTTTATGAAAGACAGATTAGAGAGTGATGCAAATATCGTAGGTGTATATTCTACAACTGCACGTAATACTGTTTCAGTTGCTAAAGCTGTTTTTCATCTTAACTTACAAAAGAAGATAACTTTTATTGGAAGTGAAGTTTTTGATGAAAATATTCGCATGCTCGAGAACGGAGTTATTGATGCCATTATTTACAAAAACCCATTTTTAATAGGTTATGAAGCACTAAAAATATTATTTAATCATGTATTAAAAGGTCAAGAAGCTAAAAAACAGTATAATATTACACCTAGGATAATTTTAGAAAGCAATGTAACTGTGCTAGCTGATTCTTATTAACCTTTGCAAAACAACTTAAAGGAGAATTATTATGAGAAACTCAGAAGTGGAGTATATTAAAAGTATTAAAAATGCAAAACCCTTCAATATAAAAGATAAAATTGGTTATCTTTTAGGAGACCTTGGTTTTAACAGTTTGCAAGTTCTTGTAAA
>JAAYPX010000100.1 GCA_012519565.1 Clostridiales bacterium
ATAAGTAAATAATATAAGAAAGTTAAAATACCAGTAAATATATGTAGATATTTTAACACAAATTTAACATAAAATTAATATTAAAATGAAACTAAATCCTCATTCATTTCGTTTTAATAATATAGGGAATTATTTTATATTATTAAGGAAGTGAATGAGGATTTAGTATCATTTTAATATTAATTTTATATTAAATTTGTGTTAAAATATCTACATATATTTACTGGTATTTTAACTTTCTTATATTATTTACTTATTGGGCTTAAATTCTACAGCCAACTTCTTGCCAAATTCTTTACAAGTTTCAATGGCATCCTTATCCGGTACCCACATATTTTTTATGCCTTCATCTACCAATTTAAATCCTGCTTCCTCTAAATCTGCATTAAGTAATTTGACAGCTTCTCCTCCCCAGCCATAACTACCAAAGGTTGCAGCATATTTATCTTGGAATCTAAGTCCCTTAACCATCTCTAGTAGACCTCCTAGGGAATGGAGATAACGATTATTAACAGTAGGTGAACCTACAACAATTCCTTTAGATTTGAATATCTCTGTTATAATATCATTCTTGTCTTCTTTGGCAGCATTTATAAGCTTAACTCTAACCTGGGAATCAACTTCTTGAATACCTGCAGCAATGGCTTCCGCCATGGTTCTAGTAGAGTTCCACATGGTATCATAGATAATGGTTATTTGGTTTTCTTGGTAATTGTCAGCCCATTCTAGATATTTCTCAATAATTTGAGCCGGATTATCCTTCCAGATAACACCATGGCTGGTGCAGATTAAATCTACAGGAAGATTAAAGCTTAATACCTCATGGATTTTCTTGATAACTAATTTACTATAAGGAGTTAGAATATTGGCATAGTATTTAATAGCTTCTTCAAAAAGTTCACAATTATCTACTGCATCATTGTAGAGAGATTCGGTAGCATAATGCTGACCAAAGGCATCATTACTAAATAATATATTTTCTCCTGTCATATAAGTCATCATACTATCAGGCCAATGTAGCATAGGAGCTTCAACAAAAACCAATTTAGATTCGCCAATATCTAAAGTTTCTCCAGTTTTAACGGTTACAAAATTCCAGTCCTTATGATAATGGCCTTTCATTATCTTAGCCCCATTGGCTGTACAATAGATTGGTGTATCTGGTATCTCTCTCATTAACTCAACAAAGGCACCGCTATGGTCAACCTCACTATGATTACATATAATATAGTCAATATCTTTAAGATCAATTTCTTCTTTCAAATTCTTTACAAACTCTTTATCAAAAGGAGTCCATACAGTATCGATTAACACATTCTTTTTGTCACGAATTAGGTATGAATTATAGGAACTGCCTTTCATAGTAGAATATTCATCTCCATGGAAAGTCTTTAACTCCCAATCAACTTTACCAACCCAAGTTACCTTATTTGTTATTTTCTTAGACATCTTAGACATATGAATACCTCCATCGTATGTGTATTAGTTTTATTTTGTTTCTTTTATGGTATTAGTATACCTATTTTTATCAAAAGATAATTTGACCATGGTCAAATATCTTAAAGATTTATTTTATCTATAAAAACAAAAGACTGTTATTTCCTTATGCGAAAATCTAACAGTCTTTACCTTGCTCTACTATACTATGACAATTACATGAATTACCCATATAAGGATAATGTATAAAGTAATTATATTGAAGTGTATCCATATTCTTTGCTCATGTATAGTATAACATACTCTAAAGATATATTCAATCATTTGGTAATATCCAGCAGATAATTACTCTCCTATCATATTCATCCATAGATTAAGTATTTGCCTAAAGCAGAATTTAAAATCAATTTTTTCTACAGAATTATCAGCATAGATAGGTAAGATATAATAAAGTTTATCATCTATATAGTAATGGGCGTGACCTATTATACTATTAGCTTCTATTGGGGCTTCCACATAATCAGGAAGTTCATATTCAACACTTACTACCTCGTCCTTTCTTATTAACATAGTAAGATCACCGGTTAGTGATAGTGGTAGATACCTTTCTTGACCATTCTTAACCTGGATAGGTTCAAAGGTCACTGGCTTGAATATTTGCTTAACTTCATAATTTTCTAGACCATAATTCATTAGGTTTTTAGTATCTGTCCATTTGAGATTCTTATTTGGGGGCCAGCCGCATCCTAATACTACTGAAATTAAGGTTCTATCCGACCTCTTAACCGCACCAACAAAGCAATAACCAGCTCTACCAGTAAATCCTGTCTTTACTCCTATGGCACCATCCATCATATATAGAAAACGATTTTTATTACTAACTGTAAAACTTCTTTTATTATTAATTTCTTTAAAAGAGTGGGTCTGGGCATTGGTTATCTTAATAAATCTTTCATTTTTAATGGCATAGCTGGCGATAACAGCCAGATCCCTTGCTGTCGTATAATGCTGCTCCGCATCTAAACCACTGGGAGTTACAAAATTAGTATCATCGCAGCCCAAAAGCCTTGCTTTATCATTCATCATAACTGCAAAATCTTCTACAGAACCTCCTATATGTTCAGCAATGGCAACTGCCACATCATTATGACTTTCCAGCATTAAAGAATATAATAAATCTCCTAGATAATATTGTTCTCCAGCTTTAACATTTAACTGTACATCAGGCATACTAGCTGCATAACTAGATACGGTTACCACTTCGTCTAAATTACCTTTCTCTAGGGCCACTATACATGTCATAATCTTAGTTGTACTGGCATTGGGCATTCTATTATAACCATTTTCCTCATATAGGACACGATTGTTTGATGCATCAAGTAAAAGAGCTGACAGGGCCCTTAAACGCAGATCTTTTACTTCCTCTGCCTGGCTAGGCATTTTACTGCTGTCATTATCATCATTTTCTAAATCAATGATTTTTTGATATTCCTCTTCCCCTTCCAAGGCCTTAAGATTCTCTTCCTTTACTTTCTCTTGCAGGCTCTTCTCAACCTGAAAACCAGAACGAAGAAGAACATCATCTGTATATCTTTTTAATGCCTTAAATTCAATTAATGAAGTAAGAGCAAGAAGTGCAATTAAAGGAAGTACTTTCAACTTATTTTTTATCAATGTTATCTCATCCTATAAACATACTTAATTTAATTTATTAAGAAAATAAAAGATTATTCATATAATAGACAAATAGAATAAATCAAATTAGCTTTACTATTATTTATTTGGCATGTATAATTTATTTAACATCCTAATGATTTCCTCTAGTTAAATTGATTAGTTTATGGTGAATGGAGTTAGTAAATTTATGGATAAAGAAGATAATAATAAA
>JAAYPX010000101.1 GCA_012519565.1 Clostridiales bacterium
ATGGTAAATTAGTTATTGCTCCTTATGTAGATCCTCATCTACATTTGGATTATGTCTACACTTTATCTGAACTGGGACAAGAAGGTGCAGGTTCAGGAACCCTTTTTGAAGCAATTGAAATGTGGCCTAAGTTTAAAGAAACTTTGACTGTGGAAAGCGTTAAAAAACTTGCTCTTAAGGGTATTAAAGATGAGGTTTCCCAAGGGGTACAATATATCCGTACCCATATTGATGTTACAGATCCCAAATTCACAGCCTTAAAAGCAATGTTAGAACTTAGAGAAGAATTAAAGGATATCGTTGATATTCAAATTATAGCATTTCCACAACAAGGAATGTATACCTATAAGGGTGGAAGGGATTTAGTAGAAGAAGCTCTTAAGATGGGGGCAGATATTGTTGGAGGAATCCCACATTACGAGCCTGCTAGAGAATTCGGTGAAAAATCCTTACATGACATCGTTGAGCTAGCGTTAAAATATGATAAGCTGATCGATGTTCACTGTGATGAGACCGATGATCCCCAGTCCCGTTTTGTAGAATTATTAAATGCATTGGTACTTATGGAGGATTATGGTGAAAAAACCACAGCCAGCCACACTTGCTCCTTTGGTTCAGCTGATAATTCTTATGCATATAGAATGCTTGATTTATTTAAGAAAAGCAAGATGAACTTTATCGCTTGCCCAACTGAAAATGCATATCTTCAAGGCCGTCAGGATACATATCCTAAACGCCGCGGCTTAACAAGAGTGAAAGAATTTTTAGAAAATGGAATTAATGTTGCATTTGCACAGGATTCAATTAATGATCCTTGGTATCCTATGGGTAATGGTAATATGATGAATATCCTTGATAATGGTATTCATTTGGCACAAATTATGTCTCCAGAAGATATTAAAACTAATTTAAATTTAATCACATATAATGGAGCTCGTTGCCTTAATATTCAGGATAGATATGGACTAGATGTGGGTAAAGATGCTAACTTTATAGTACTTGATGGAGATAGTCCTTTTGATGTAATCAGAAATCGTGCTGGTGTTCTTGCTTCTATCAGAAAGGGAGAATATCTATTTAAGAAAAAACCAGTAGAATATGATGTTGAACTGGATTTAGGGGTAAAATAGATTTATAAAAAGTTGCTGTCGCAATAAGGTTGCGGCAGCAACTTTTTTCTATCCGTTTCAAATATGTATTTTCAATTAATGATATTGGATGTAAAAATACCTATTATCCAAATGATTATATAATTTAACAGAATAATGATACCCTATATTCTAATATGATCAATAAGAATAGCGGGACAGATATCCGTTCTGCTGGTTTTGGATTTCATATATCTAATGTTTATGGAAATGAATGAATGTAGCTTTTTGTTTATAAGATTTTACCATGATGTAATAGCAGAAAGTATATTTTTGGGAGGGTTTGGTGTGAAGTATAAACATATGGAAAGTTAAAGTGAAGCCTGGCTAACTTGCATATTAAAGGAACCACTGATATAATCAAGGTAAATCAAGTATAATACATAAATTTAAAGGATTATATAGGACAGGTACTTTACATAAAAGAAAAGGTGAGGAATACTTATGAAATTGATTATTATCAGGCATGCTGATCCAGATTATGTGATTGATTCTTTAACTGAGAAGGGCTGGCGGGAGGCGGAGTTTCTATCAGAAAGAATTATTAACATGGATGTCAAGGAGTTTTATCTATCTCCTCTTGGAAGGGCGAAGGATACGGCTTCAGTTACCTTGAAGAAATTAAATAGGGAGGGGATAGTACTTCCCTGGCTTAGAGAATTTCATGCCCCAGTTATAGATGAATACACTGGAAAAGAACGTATACCTTGGGACCTACTACCAGGGGATTGGACTAAGATAGAAGAGTATTATGATAATAATTTATGGCATACAGTTCCACTTATGGATAGGGGACATGTTTATGATGAAGCTAAGTCGGTCTATAAGGGCTTAGATGAATTACTTAAAAAACATGGGTATGAACGGGATGGTAGAATATATCGAGCGGTTAATCCCAATAGGGATACCATTGTTCTCTTCTGTCATTTTGGTGTCAAATGCGTTATTCTAAGTCATCTACTAGGAATTTCTCCAGTGGTGTTGTGGCATGGTTTTTGCGCTGCACCATCGTCGGTAACAACACTGGTTACTGAAGAGCGTAGGGAGGGTATAGCCTCTTTTAGAATGAGCTCATTTGGTGATATCTCACATTTGTATAAGGCGGGAGAAGTACCTGCATTTGCGGCTAGGTTTTGTGAAACCTATGATAATTGGGAGGAAAGGCACGATTAATAATAATATAGTGTAAAGATGAGAAATGTCATTCAGAAAAATTTGAATGGCATTTTTTGTT
Source organism: Clostridiales bacterium (assembly GCA_012519565.1). Classification (GTDB taxonomy): domain Bacteria; phylum Bacillota; class Clostridia; order Lachnospirales; family Lachnospiraceae; genus Mobilitalea. The sequence goes on from JAAYPX010000101.1 coordinate 2,383, forward strand.
TATATTGACATTAAATTGTTGATAATGTAGAATAATGGTATTAATTATTAATATGGTTAAAATTACTTATGAGGGGAAATAGGAGATGAAACGAATATTAATTGCATACAAGGATTTGCTTGGTATCATTTTTGCGGAAGCTCCACTGATGGTGGTTATTACTTTTTTATGTATATTTATTGATGGTTTATTGAGGCCTGTAGGAATATTTGTTAGGCAGCACATCTATGATGATGGTTTAGCAGTGGCACGGGGGGATATGACTTTTGCTAGTTATATGCCCTATCTAGTATTATTTATAATTATTGCTATTTTACCCTATATTACCAGTGGATTTGTCTATAATTATGTTCAGCCCAATTCTCTTTTAATTCTAAGAACATCATATAAAGAGCGTATGCTTAAAAAACTAAAAACCATGAAATATGAACATTATGAGAGCGAAGCATCAGTGGAAATAATAGATAAAGCATATCATAGAGCAGAAAACTCCGCTAGGCACCTATGGCCTATGTATGTACATTATTGGCTAAGCTCCCTATTGGCTAGTATAGGAACTCTTATCTATATTGGCAGAATACGTTGGTGGCTTTTACTGACCGTTTTAATTCCCTTTATCATTGAAACATACATATCAGCAAAAACTAATTATAATATATACACAGAGTTGGAGACATATTGGAAAAAAGAAAGAAAATACAGCACCCTAGGACATTTTTTAAGATCTAGGGATTTTGCAAAAGAATTAAAAGCTTTTGGCAATTCAGAATATTTAATTGATACCTATGAAAAAAGATTGAATGAGAGAAACAGGGATTATGAAAGATATTTTTTTAAAAATCTAAGAAAAATATTACTAGGTGGTAATATTACTAAAATTGCATCTATAATAAATGTTATTATCATAATGGTATTATTTATTAAAGGACAAATATCAGTGGGATTATTTATCAGTATTACAAGCCTAATGTTTGGTGGAATATATGATGAACTTAGTGGTAGTGTTCATATATTCAAATGGGCACCGTTTCATATTAAAACATATGACTATTACGATAAATTCTTTCAATTATCTGATGAAGCTGAAGGAACTGAAACAGAACTACCTGAAAGCTTTGATATTGAAATTAAAGATGTATGGTTTAGATATCCGGGGACAGATAAAGATATCTTAAAAGGTTTGTCATTTAAGATAAATAATGGGGAAAAAGCATCGATTGTAGGTGAAAATGGTGAGGGTAAGTCTACCTTGATAAAGTTATTGCTGGGCCTATTCACCCCAGATAAAGGAGAGATATTGATCGGTGGTAAAAGGCTAGACGATTACCCTTTAAGTGTCAGAACCAAGATGTTTGGTCCGGTATTTCAGGATTTTGCTAAATATAGCATAACTTTAAAGGAGAATATAGGCATTGGTGATGTTGATGAGATAGGAAATGATGAGAAAATAATTATGGCCGCTAAGAAGGGAAAGGCTGATAAGTTCGCCAATGAATATGAGAAAGGTTATGATACCCTACTGGGTAGGGATTTTGATGGTGGGGTTGACATATCCGGTGGCCAATGGCAGAGAATTGCAATATCCAGGGCCTTTATGGGCAATAAGCCAATATTACTTTTAGATGAACCAACTTCGCAACTGGACCCTTTAGCAGAAGCTAATTTATATCAAGAATTTGCTGATATGGTGGAGAATAAAACAGCTATATTTATTACCCATCGATTGGGTTCTACAATGATTACTGATAGGATTTTTGTAATTAGTGAAGGGAAAATCAAAGAAAGTGGTACCCACGAGGAACTAATGAGAGCAGAAGGGATATATTCTAAAATGTTCAACGCTCAGAAGCAGTGGTACAAAAAAGAGGAGGATGCCTTATATGCCTAAGAAAGTGGAGACAGACAAACCGGAAGAGAAAAAATCGGACTATATAATAAAGTTTGATGATAACACAGCAGATTTTGAAAAAGATATATTAAAAGAAAATCCTCCCAAGATATCTTATCTAACAAGACTTTTTCGATATGTATTCTCATCTGCCAAATTAATGTGTGGTATTTTCCTAAGCCTTGCTATTATTTTAAGCATCTTACAGCCCATAATAGCTTTTATTTGGGGGAGATATATCGATAATGCCAATAACTATTCTGGTGAAATAGATACTTCAACAGTGCAGATACTATCATTAATCGGTCTTGCAGTACTTTATTGGTCTATTAGCTTTGTTAGTGGTATTCTGAACCGCTATCTTTATGGTGGAGAAGATATTGAGCGATTAAGTAAGGTCCAGGATCATCGCTTACAGGAAAAATTTCAAGCCAAACTATTTAAGAAGATATCAAGGCTATATCCTGATTATATGGAAGTGCCCTACATAAATGATATCATAAAACGTAGTTTTGATTCTATGGGAAGCGAGTGGAGCTCACTACAAAGAGGTGTTATAATTGAAGGATATGTTATCATAGCCAAAATAGTTTCCGTTGCTATGGTTGCAGCATCCTTATATATATTCAATCCATTCTTATGCCTTATTGTTCTTATAGCACCAATTCCCACCTTATATACAACTTATATAGGTAATAAATTAAAGTTTAAATTTACCCGTGATAATGGAAAGATTCTACGTCAGGCTAATTACTATCAGGGGGTACTGTTAGGTAGTTCTGCAAAAGAGGTAAAAGCCCTTAACCTATTTGATTTCTTTTTTGCTAAATGGAAGGTACTAGCTGACGATTATGTCATAAAAGAGAAGAAAAATCAGATGAATTTATTTCTTCTTGGAACAGTCAGTGGTTTTGTATCTAATATCGCTAGTATTGCAGCAAATGTTTTTGCAATAGTTTTAATGACCCGGGGAAAATTGTCAATTGGAGCATTAGGAGCAGTTATGTCACTGAGCGGAACTCTCATGTCCAGTACTTCCCAGTTATTTGGCTCTATAGCTAACTTTATATCGAAAAAAAATGAAGCTGCACAGTTTTTTGAACTTATTGACTTAAATGAACAAATGGATCAAGTGGTGGGAGAAGAAAATATTACTATTCCATTTAGCAAATTGGAAGTTAAAAATATAAACTATCGATATCCCTTAACCGATGATTATAGAATTAAGAACGTAAACTTTGTTATCAATAGAGGGGAAAAAGTGGCCTTTGTCGGTGAAAATGGGGCAGGGAAGACAACATTTATAAAGCTGCTAACAGGAATGCTACAACCGTCCAGTGGTGAAATAGAGTTAAATGGTGAGAATGTAAAAAATATTAATTACACGGATAAATATAATTCATTGTCCTACGTTTTCCAAGAGCCCGCTAGATTTACCACATTTACAATAGGGGATAATGTTTTCTTAGGTGATGTAATTAAGGAAAGAGATGAAAAGCTAATTGATTCCTCTCTTGAATTTGCTGGATTTGAAGGAGCAGATAAAGATGCACTACTGGGTAAGGATATTGGAGGAACTGAATTGTCGGGAGGTCAGTGGCAAAAGTTGGCTATTGCCCGGGCCTATTATAGAGACCGTGATTTTATAGTACTGGATGAACCTACCAGTAATCTAGATCCCCTAGCCGAAACTGAAATTTTTAAAAAATATATGGAAATGATCAAAGGAAAAACCGTTATTATGGTTACCCATAGAATTAGCGTAGCGTCCCTTGTTGATAGGATTGTTGTCTTTAAGGATGGCGAAATTGTTGAAGATGGTACTCACGATGAACTACTTTTAAATAATGGAGAATATACTAGATTGTATAAGGCACAGGTACACTGGTATGATAGATAAGATGAAAATTAGACTTAGGCGGAGATATGACTAAGGATATGATAGTATTACATATTAAGGAAATAAGCACAAGATTCTCTTGTGCTTATTTTTTAAATTAGCGCCGCACATTTATATAAATTTTACGTTATACATAGTGAGGGGAGGGTTCTTATGTCTATAAGTTTGCAGGATCAATATGATAAAATATATCGATATTGCTATTTTAAAGTAAACAATAAAGAGCTTGCAGAAGATTTGACGCAAGAAACTTTTTTAAAATATTTTAGTCAGAAGTCATACATAGACAGAGGAAAGCCCCTCGCTTATCTCTATACCATAGCCAAAAACCTATGTATTGATTTGTACAGAAATAATGACAAAGTGCAAGAGCTTGACTTTGAAGTAATAGGTAAGGATGATATTTCTGCATTTGAAACAAGTTTTACTGTAAGGCAGGCAGTATCCTTATTGCCTAGAGATTTGCAAGAGCTACTTTTATTACGTTTTGCTAATGAGCTGGGAATTGGTGAAATAGCAGATATTATGGGGATTTCAAGGTTTTCAGTTTCTCGTAGGTTAAATAAAGCATTGAGTCAGCTAGAGACTTTATTAAGAAAGGAGGATTTTACATGAAAGATAGATTAAAAAAAGAATTAAAATCTGCCTTTGAAGTTCCTGAGCCTGCTAGAAAAGAGAGCTTTTTAAGTCAATTTGACTATCCAAAGGTCAGTAGATTTGATTTTATTAAAACACAAGCAGAATTTATAAGAATACGGGTTTGGCTTATATCTATATTGTCATTTATAGTCACCCTCTTGGGGGTATATTATTATGATCTATCTGATCATATAGTCTGGATTATATCATCTACCTTGCCTTTTATATCTCTTGTAAGTATGACTGAAATTGCTAGAAGTATCACATATAATATGGTTGAACTCGAGATGAGTTGTAAACACAATTTTTCAGAAGTCTTTCTTATACGGTTAGGTGTACTAGGCCTTGCTAATTTGATTTTTTTACTTAGCATTTTACTTTTATTAATAGGCCAAACTGAATTTGGGTTTTTCAGATTAGGGCTATATTTAGTAACACCATTCTTATTAAGTACTTACGGATCGCTATTTGTTATAAATCGTTTAAAAAGTAGGGAAATAACTTATATTTGTGGTATTGTTACAGCCTTTGCAAGCTTGTTAATTGCTTTACTTACATTACAATTAAATGAAATTTATACAGATAGATATTGGGTATTTTGGCTTGTGTCTTTTGTTATTTTAGTTTTGCTAAGTTCTAAAGAGGTTATAAAACTTATTAAGAAAATGGAGGATTTGTATTGGAACTCATTATTGACCGTTTAACAAAGCAATATAAAAACAAGATAGCAGTGGATCGTGTATCCTTGACATTAAAAAAAGGTGTCTATGGATTACTAGGGGCAAATGGTTCGGGAAAGACAACACTAATGCGTATGATATGCGGGGTTTTAAAACCCACCAGTGGTGAAGTTAAATATGGGGGCCTTGATGTAAGTGAAGAAGCATATAGGGATTTATTGGGTTATCTACCCCAGGATTTTGGATATTACCCTGAATTTACAGCCTATGATTTTTTACTCTATATGGCAAGCTTAAAAGGACTTACTAAGCAAGGGGCAAAAGAAAAAGCCCATGAACTGTTAGATCTTGTATCTCTTTCTGATGTGGCAAAAAAGAAAATCAAAACATATTCCGGAGGGATGAAACAACGTTTAGGTATAGCCCAAGCCATGTTAAACAATCCTAAAATTTTGATATTAGATGAGCCAACTGGAGGGCTTGACCCGAAGGAACGGGTACGCTTTCGAAATTTAATATCTAGATTAGGTAAAGATAAAATAGTCTTACTATCCACTCATATTGTTTCGGATGTGGAATATATTGCTTCTACAATTTTATTGATGAAAGATGGGCAGATTATACATCAGGGAAGCCTGGAAGATATTATTACACCAATTAAAGGTAAAGTGTTTGAGTGCTTAGTAGATAATAAAACCGCTGCTCATTTAATGGCAAATTACCCTATAATAAATGTAAGAGAAGAGTCAGGCTTAACCTTTTTACGTCTAGTAGCTGAAAGCCCCCCATGTGAAAATGCAGTTGTTGTAGATGCTGTATTAGAAGATTTATATTTATATTACTTTAATGAGGGTGGGAAATAAAATGAAAGGTCTTATAGGATTAATTCGGTTCGAATACAGAAAAATAATTGGAAAGCCTAGTACGATAATTATACTGCTGCTTGCTGTTTTCCTCACTGCCTGTACCAGTGTTGGGCCATTA
>JAAYPX010000012.1 GCA_012519565.1 Clostridiales bacterium
ACAGAAGCTTTCGCTTAGTGCTGCTCCATTCCTGACCTGACACGGTTCACGAATTTCTGTTGCGCAAGACCCAAACGTCAACATCACTTATAGAGGGCAGCCCTACAGTAAGTCACCCTAGGCAAAACATCACCCCTGCTATAGCGGATTGCAGGTACAGGGCACCGCTATCTCCCCGGCTGCACGGAAATTTTATGACAAATTCAGCAATTTTAAAATCTAAAACATAATAACTTTATATATTAAATTTGAACTGCACTGTAAAGTATAAATGTTTTTATCTTAAAAGTCAACCGCCAAGCTTTTCCTTTTATATATTAATTCTCCATCAAGCTTTGTCCCTGTTCAGTCAGTCCATTTTTTAATTGTTTTTCTATCTTATTCCTTACTCTTAAATCTTTAAAGAAATCTTGAAGGACCTTAGTGCATTCCTCTTGCATCACTCCAGTAATCAGTTCCACCTGGTGATTAAATTCCTCCATTTGTAGTAAATTAAGAATAGAGCCTGCACAACCTGCCTTGGGGTTCATGGTCCCAATTACCACCCTTTTAATCCTTGCCTGTACAATTGCACCAGAGCACATCTGGCAAGGCTCCAGGGTAACATACATGGTACAATCCTCTAATCGCCAATCCCCTATAACCTTGCTAGCTTTTTCAATAGCAATCAATTCCGCATGGGCAAGGGTGGTTTTTTTTGTGTTTCTTTTATTATATCCCCTACCGATAATCTTATCCTTATAGACAATGACACAGCCTATAGGCACCTCTCCTAAGGCAATGGCTTTCTTAGCTTGTTTCAATGCTTCTTTCATATACTTTTCATTGCTATCCATATATATTCTCTTTCCACCATCTAACTAGCTATGCTAAATAATACTTAAATTACAAGGCACGACACAAGGTTAAAACCTTGTGTTTTTATATATATTATGCTATATTGATTTTATCATACACTGAAAGAAGTGACAACATGCAAATCAATGGTTTAAATAAGACAACTTTACTTGATTATCCTAAACATTTGGCTGCTACCATCTTCATAGGCGGATGCAATTTTCGCTGTCCTTTTTGTCATAATGCATCCCTAGTTCTTGATTCCAAATCGCAGCCTAATATTCCCATAGATGAAGTTTTATCCTTTCTACAAAAAAGAAGAGGTATTCTTGAGGGTGTCTGCATTACTGGTGGTGAGCCCACATTATACAAGGAACTGCCTGATTTTATACATAAAATCAAGTCCCTGGGCTACCGGGTAAAACTTGATACCAATGGTTCAAACCCAACCATGTTAAAAGACCTAGTGGATAAGCACTTAATAGACTACGTTGCCATGGATATTAAAAATTCAAAGAAGCATTATCCTATGTCTATTGGTATAAGTAATTATACAATGGAAAATATAGAAAAAAGCGTATCTTATTTGCTATCTGAACCAATAGACTATGAATTTAGAACCACTATAGTAGAGGAACATCATTCAGAAGAAGATATAATCTCCATAGGTCAATGGATTAAGGGTGCAAGAGCCTATTATTTACAAGCCTATGTAGACAGTGGAGATATCATAACTCCTGGCCTTCATGGACATTCTAAGGATACTCTATTGCATTATGTACAGCTTCTTACACCCTATGTAAGTAATGTATCTCTTCGAGGAATTAATTAGCTTCACATATCGATGATAATGTACCAGTATCCAAAATCCCCCTGTCTTAATTCTCTTTTACGAATGGACTTAAAATTATAAAATCCAAACATTTTTGCCATATATAGCTCTTTATTATGATAAATTCCCGGCACCCCTAGGATGTACTGATATCCAGTACGTCCTTTCATTTTAGCAAAAATCAGATGGTTGTAACAATAGTAGCCATGTAATAGAAAACTGTTCCCACTTAAAGTCCAAACTTCTTTGGGTAGATAGCCGATATCTTTAGGTTCTATTTTGACACTAATGATTATTTCATTGTCCTCAAAAGGGTATATCCTCTGATATTTTTTAAAGATATATTCAGCCGTCGGATTATCGGCCTGTTCCTGATCCTTAGCCCCATTCTCTGATACCTTAGGCATCTTAATATCCTGTAATACTCCTGCTGCCTTAATAGG
>JAAYPX010000102.1 GCA_012519565.1 Clostridiales bacterium
ATAAATAAAATGGACAATCCCATAATATAAATCCCATAATATATATATAGGAAAATTACTCTTATAAATGAATTATTATTAAATTCTAGCATAAATTTATAGCAAGATTTTCTAATTGAACATGGTGATTTTTATGGAGAAGTTAAAAGTTTTTATATTTATTATCATTTTTTGTAGCATTTTGATTTTAATTTATAATATAAATCAGAAATCTGATAAAGATCTTAAGGGCATTCAAACTTCTAGTATTGGAGAAGGTTACCAGGTTATAGAAATGCAATATAATAATGATGGGGTAAGGGTATATTACCCTTATATTGCATCAGGGGCCTCTGAAGATAAATTAACACAATGGAACAATCTAATTAAAGATGATTTACAGGCAATACTACAGATTTACTCTTTTCAGCCCTTTGCAGAATTAGAGGATTCCCCTTTAGAAGTACAGCCTGCCCGTTTACTAATTGCCTATGAAATAAAGTTATTAAATAACCAGTTCCTTAGTATTTTCTATAAAGCCGATTACAACAGCCCACACTCAGCCCATCCCACCCAATTGGTTTACACAACTAATATCGACACACAGAAAGATATCAGACTAACTTTAAAGGATTTAATAAAATTAGATAGTAATTTTGCCTCTTCCATTAGACAGTGGGATTTCGCTACTGGTGAACCCTTAAATAAACAATGGAATATGATCATCAAAAATATAATAAAAAACATGAGTGATGAAGATATCTTAAATGGTTTGAAAGAAGCTGATAAAATAGGAACAGGTAATCCATGGGGTATGTTTACTTATATTACCCCTGACACATTAGGAATAAGTATATCTGTTCCCAATTATGTCGGTGACCATGTGGAATTTGAGAAGAAGTTAACAGAATTAAAGGACTATCTGAATCCTGCCTATGATTGGAATATCCAGTAATAGTCCTTGTATTGTATTATTTAATCAAAGCATTTGATTTTCACCATGTCTATTATCAGTAAGTAAAACTCCGCTTAGAAATTGCTGGGGATATTGAGTTCTACATAGATTACATTCAACATAATCTCTAGAATCTTTTTGTTCCCTCTTATCATATTGATAAGAGTGGAATTCTTTGGAGTTCTTAAGCCCTGGTACATCTGAATCAATAATATACGAGTATATATAACTGGCCTCATGGCGTAAGGTCAAATCCTTACTTCCACAAATGGGACAAACATATTTATTAGTCAAGTAAAATCCTCCTTAATCACTTTATTTTTCTTATATTTATAATCCCATACTATCTCTTCTTTATTCTAAATGTAATGTCAAATTATAATATATTTATATTAGCTTTTCTTAAAATAATTAAAACTTTATGCCTTGACATCCCGGTGCTAATTATTATATTATAAATTGGTTTTAAATTTGAAATGCCAGCTTATTATATAAGCTACAGGCATTGTTTGGAGGCTAACTATTGAATAATAATTATATATATGAAATAAAAAAAAGAAGAACATTTGCTATCATATCCCATCCAGATGCAGGCAAAACAACTTTAACCGAAAAACTTCTTCTATATGGAGGAGCTATTAATCTAGCAGGCTCTGTCAAAAGTAGAAAAACAGAAAGACATGCCCATTCTGACTGGATGGAGATAGAAAAACAACGTGGTATATCAGTTACTTCTTCCGTTATGCAGTTTAATTATAATGATTATTGCATAAATATATTGGATACACCAGGACATCAGGATTTCTCCGAAGATACTTACCGAACTTTGATGGCTGCCGATTCCGCAGTTATGGTAATTGATGCATCCAAGGGTGTTGAAGCCCAAACTATTAAATTATTTAAAGTATGCGTTATGAGACGTATTCCCATCTTTACCTTTATTAATAAAATGGACCGTGAAGCCAGGGATATATTTGAACTCTTGGATGAGATTGAAACAGTATTAGGTATTAATACTTGTCCCATTAATTGGCCTATTGGATCTGGCAAAAATTTCAAGGGTGTCTATGATAGATATACCAAGAAAATTGCTAGATTCTATGCTGCCAATAATGGTCAAAAAGAAGTGCAGTCTGTGGAAGCAGAATTAGGTGATTCCAGTCTAGACGAATTAATCGGACATGAGAATCATAGAATTTTATCTGATGAAATAGAACTTTTAGATGGAGCCAGTAGTGAATTTGACCTGGAGCTTGTACATGCTGGTATGTTGACACCAGTGTTTTTTGGATCAGCACTTACTAATTTTGGAGTAGAGACCTTCCTAAAACATTTTCTTTCAATGACTACTGCTCCACTTCCCAGGAAAACTAACATAGGCAACATAGACCCTACAGATAATAATTTCTCTGGTTTTGTATTTAAGATTCAGGCCAATATGAACAAAGCCCACAGAGATCGAATTGCCTTTATTAGAATCTGTTCTGGCAAATTTACCGCTGGTATGGAAGTCTATCATATGCAGGGTAATAAAACAGTTCGTTTATCTCAACCACAGCAATTATTGGCCCAGGACAGAAAAATTATTGAAGAAGCCTATGCTGGTGATATTATTGGAGTCTTTGATCCTGGTATTTATTCCATTGGTGATACCATATGTATGCCAGAGCAAAAATTCACCTATGAGGGTATCCCAACCTTCTCCCCTGAACATTTTGCTAAGGTCCGTCAGGTAGATACCATGAAGAGAAAGCAATTCATTAAAGGTATCTCACAGATTGCCCAAGAAGGAGCTATTCAGATATTTCAAGAATATAATACAGGTCTAGAGGAGATTATTGTTGGAGCCGTTGGTACACTGCAATTTGACGTGTTAAAATATCGGCTGGAAAATGAGTATGGTGCAGAAATACGACTTGAACCTTTGCCTTACGAATTTATTCGTTGGATTGAAAATAAGGATATTGATATAAGTACAATTAGCGTTCCATCAGATACTAAAAAAATCAAAGATATTAAAGAACGCCCCCTGCTACTATTCGTTAATCGCTGGAGCATACAAACTGTACTTGATAGAAATAAAGGTTTACAGCTATCAGAATTCGGTAAAAATGTTTAAAGACTATATACGGGGTTGGTATTAGAAATATTTTAAAATTGTTGCCATAGCTACTTTATATTTTATAAATTTGGTATATACTAAAAGTGTAATATTTGTTATTGCATTTCTAAGGATTGCCAAATATTGACGGCGACAATGAAAGGAGAGCAAATTATGAAAGCATCAATTGATAGAGATGGTTGTATAGGTTGCGGACTTTGTGCTGATACCTGCCCCGAAGTATTTAGGATGGCAGATGATGGTTTGGCTGAAGTATATGTAGAGACCATTCCTACAGAAGCGGAAGACACTGCCAAGGAGGCAGAAGATAGTTGTCCTGTTTCAGTAATTACTGTAGAGTAATTCCCCTTAAATATGGCTGATGATACATAATAAATAAGTAGAGGCTGTGGTATTAATATTCGGGTTGCAATTCCCTTTTATACCTCAGCCTCTATTTATATGTAATATCCTATATTTTATGATGTAATATCCATCTTTACTATCTTATATATAAATCTTTATCCATTATCCGATATCTGGTTCATCTTTTAATGTGATAAATCCAGGGCTCTTCCCTTCAGTTTCAAACAATATTATTTCATTGATTCCCTGCTTGATCAAAGGGCCTGGTATGTAGAGACGTTTCTGAGGTCCTATCTCCCAAAATCTTCCCAGGTTAAAGCCATTGATAAATGCACATCCTTTACCCCAACCTTCAAAGTCTAAGAATGTATCACCTATCTCATCAGCTTGGAAAGTAAATCGATAGAAAGCAGGTTCCCCCTCCTTATAACCCTTAGTAAAATCCACTTTATCTATATTATCCAAAGGAAGAGTATAATGCTCCCAATGATAGTGCTTATGCCCATTAATCTGAACACATCCTTCGATACCCTTTCTCTGGTATTCCATCCTTGGTCCAAAATTAACGCGGCCCATATTCTCCATTAAGATATCTATTTTAGAATCAGGAGTTGTAGTTATCAGCTCTTCAAATTTATGTTCATTAAGTAATTCTCGATCATATAAAGTCACTACAGGTTTCTGATCTACAAAAATATTGGCCCTATCATTAGCACCCCAAAGTTTAATGCTGGATACTCCCTGTTCCTTAGTTAAAGTAGACCTATACAAAATATAGCCATAATATTGATCCAACTTCTCCATAGGTAATGTGAAAGTATCTGATACCGGTGTAGATATATCATCTAATACTGAAAACAAACTTACCTTATCTTGAACCTCTAGCTTACCATAGGATTTCTTAATAATATTAGTAGTAAATTCTACCTCTGGAATTTCCCGATACTTACTTATTACTTCTTTATATCTTCTATATTTTTCAGTAATATCTCCTGCTTCAGTTAATACCGCATCATAATCATAGGAGGTTACATCAGGAGTTAATTCATCATAGTAATTGGAGCCATTCATAAAACCAAAATTAGTTCCGCCGATAAACATATAGATATTGACATGACCCATCTCCAGCATCTTATCTAGATCCTTAACGCTTTGCTCTAGATTGCCTGTCTTATGACCGCCATTACCCCAATGATCAAACCACCCAACCCAAAATTCCGCACACATCAGTGGACCACCATCGGTATATTTTTGTATAACTTTAAAACGTTCTTCTGTTCTAGAACCAAAATTACCAGTAGGCAAAATACCTGGTATACTTCCGGCCAATAGGGCCTCATCTGTAGGTCCATCAGAAGTTATCATAGGAACTACTACCCCTGCATCAAGCATTATCTGCTTCATTGTTTCCATATAATTGGTATCATCACCATAATATCCATATTCGTTTTCTATCTGCATCATGATGATTGGCCCACCATAATTTATTTGTAAGGGTCTTAAAATCTCAAATAATTTATTATAGTACTCCCTTATATGTTTCAAAAATGGTTCGTAATTAGCACGAATACGCATTCCATCCTCTTTTAATAACCAACCAGGTAGTCCTCCAAACTCCCACTCTGCACAGATATAGGGTGATGGTCGCACTATTACATAAAGACCTAATTCCTGAGCCAGTAGTATGAATTTTCTAAGATCCATCCTACCTTCGAAACAAAATTCCCCTTTCTTAGGTTCATGAACATTCCAGGCTACGTAAGTTTCTACTGTATTACATCCCATGGCTTTTAATTTTTCTAAGCGGTCTCTCCAATATTCTGGCACAATACGAAAGTAATGGATGGCACCAGATATTACGTGATAGGGTTGACCATCTAGATAAAATTGATCTCTTATTTCAAATACACTCATTATAAGCCCTCCTATTAGTTTATTTTATACTTTACCTTGATATTATATATGTATTTGTTAATTAAACGTAATTCTAATTAACCCATATGTACAACCACAAATCCTTAACCTTAATTTTCAAACCAACACTTACTACTATAATAGATAAACTGTACTTTTTCAACCATATAATGCATTGATAGAGACTTTATATTTGTAATTTTGTATAAAAAACCTTCTTTGAAAAAGCCATAGATATAACGCTTTATTCAGAGAAGGTTTTTTATCCTATATTCTGTTTGTATCAGAGTTTTATGTTTTACTTAAATGGATTTTATATTATACCTACTATTTATACATAGGGCCATATGTCTGGCATGCTCGATAATCTTGACCTTCCTTATCCATTCCAAATGCATTCCATACCGCTGGACGGAAAATCATCTCCTCTGGCACATTGTGCATACTTATAGGTATACGAAGAATGGAGCACATAGTGATTATGTCAGCGCCTATATGACCATAGGATATTGCTCCATGGTTAGCTCCCCAATTATTCATTACATCATAAGCTGATTTAAATGGCCCCTTACCTGTTACCCTTGGTGAAAACCAGGTACATGGCCAGGTATAATCAGTCCTCTTCCATAGTTTATCTGTCACCTCATCAGGTAATTTGATTGTCCAGCCTTCCGCAATTTGCATCATTGGACCAAGTCCCTTTACAAGATTTAATCTTATCATTGTGACAGGCATCTCCGCCCGGGTTACGAATCTAGAAGAATATCCTCCGCCTCTAAAATATCCATTATCAGCAGGATTCCAAGTAGTAGCTTTCAGCATCGCCTCCTGATCTTCTTCCCTTACCTCCCACCAACGTTTAATAATTGGATTGCCATTATCGTCTTTAGCTTCACCACACATATCAAGACAGGCCGCTCCTGAGTTTATTAAATGTATAAAGCCTCCAGCTTCTTTTGCTATACCTTCAATCTCATAACCTGTTACCCTCTTAACTGCTTCAGAACTCCAATAGGTACGGACATCAGCAAAAGTCTGTGCCCTATTGGTTAATAACTTCATAAATAGCATTCCAATACCATTTAACACATCGTTTTCAGTTGCTAAAATATAGGGTTCCCTTGCACCATTCCAATCAAAGGATGTATTCAAAAGAGCCTCTCCAAAATCGCAGTTCGGATAGAAATCAGTCCATTGCCTTTGTCCCTGAAATCCAGCAGCAATTGCATTATGTCCTGCCATTTCCTCCTCGCATCCCTTTGGCAGATTGGGATTACCACTCATTAAGTCTTTAATGATTATCATCATTTTAACAACAAATTCCCAGTCCTTATCCTTCTCTTCCCTTGTTTTTTGAAGTTCTGGTGGGTTCTTATCAAAACCTTCCTGACATTTTTCTCTGGTCCAAGCCAGCGCCTTCTTAAATTCCGCCTCATCATAGATCCCCTCAGTCATCCTTCTGATAACTTCAACCTCATCAACTGATTCCACACGCATGCCAAGATATTCTTCAATAAATGCAGGATCAATAATGGATCCGCCAATCCCCATACAGATTGAGCCTATCTGAAGGTAGGATTTACCACGCATAGTTGCCACAGCAACTGCTGCCCTTCCAAAGCGCAACAGCTTTTCCTGCACATCCTCTGGGATTGAGGTATCATCCATATCCTGTACCTCATGGCCATAGATACCGAAGGCCGGAAGCCCCTTTTGCGCATGGGTAGCTAGTACAGAAGCAAGATAAACGGCACCTGGTCTTTCTGTTCCATTAAATCCCCAAATGCCTTTAATTGTCATAGGGTCCATATCCATTGTCTCGGCACCATAGCACCAACAGGGCGTAACGGTTAAAGTAATATCCACCCCTTCCTTCTTAAACTTTGATGCACATGCTGCTGCCTCAGCAACTCTACCTATGGTGGTATCTGCTATAACCACCTTTACAGGTTCCCCATTGGAATATCTTAAGTTCTCTTCAAATAATTTAGCTGCTGCTTTGGCCATATTCATGGTTTGCTCTTCCAATGATTCTCGAACCTTCAATGCGCCTCTTCTTCCATCAATTGTGGGTCGAATACCGATAACTGGATAATCCCCAATTAATCTGCTTTTTGCCATACCATATCCTCCATTCTATACTTTGAAGACTCTTGATACTCTTAATAGCTCTATTATATAATTGTTAATCAAATATTTCTTGTGTTATAATATCAATAAATATAACGATATTCACTTTTTGAAAGGAACAAGTAGCATATGAGATACTTGGATTATAAGGAACAGAGACAGCATGGGACTTATGAATTTCCCCTAGCCTACTACCATGTGTGCAAGAATCATCCCCGCTATCAGATGCCTTATCACTGGCATCCAGAATATGAGATTATACGGATACTAGAGGGTGAACTTTATCTTACATTGGACAGAACCTCTCTAACTGCTAGTAAGGGTGATGTACTATTCATTATGGATGGCGTGCTCCACGGTGGACGCCCCAATCAATGTGTCTACGAATGTATTGTGTTCGACATAAAATCATTACTTAAGTCTACCAACATTTGCTCTAAGCATATACAAAGTATCATCAACCATGAGATAAAGGTTAATCAGCACCTTACGGGTAATATTCCTTCTCTAAAATATGCAATTGATAATCTGTTCCAAGCTATGGCTGAGCAAAAGAAGGGATACGAATTCCTTATATATGGTAGTCTCTGTCAGTTACTTGGGATAGTAATTAGTGAAAATCTCTATGATATCAACAAAAACAGCAATTCATCAGCAACCCAGCATATTCATAAATTTAAGAATGTATTTGATTTCATCGAAAATCACTATATGGAAACCATAAGACTAAGTGATTTAGCTGAAATTGCCGGAATGAGCTCAAAATATTTTTGCAGAGCCTTTCGTGAGATCACAGGCCGCACGCCAATTGATTACTTGAATTATTATAGAGTAGAGTATGCCTGTGAACAGCTATCTGCCATGGATGCTACCATTACAGAGGTTGCATTTAATTGCGGCTTCAATGATATTAGCTATTTCATTAAGACTTTTAAAAAACATAAAGGAATAACACCAAAGAAATACCAAAAGGCAATTAAATTATAAGATATTACATATACAAGAATAGTTCAGAAAGTAATTTACTACCACAATAGGGCATGATTTAAAGTAAGAATAAATGATATGATGCGTTTTCTTAACAACTTGCCTTGTGAGTTAACTGAATATAAAGATGAGTATGTAAGAAATCTATTAGACAAAGTTACAGTACACGATTCTTACATCATTGTTGAATTCCAATTATGAATTGAAATAAAGATAGATGGATAATTAAATGAAAAAGTCATCCACAACTCATTCCCTTGGGTTGCAATTTTTCATTATTAATCATATTGACAACTATCGATATGATTGATATGATTTTCAACATATCGAGAATGTTGGCACCAATCAAGTTATTATACCACCAGCTAGCGGAATAAAAAAATAACTCCATACAAATATCATAGCTGTACATACGCAGCTCCAAGTAATATTGCTCCTACAAGATAGCCTTGTGCCAATTATAGCTACTATATTAGGAATTTTAAAGAAGTACAATGTTGATATTAGTAAAGATAGCGAATAATACAAGAAACTGATTCCCAGAAAGTACGAAAGTAGGTATGGCAAATGAGAAATAAACCAAAGGTTGCATTTATATGTGTTCATAATTCTTGCCGAAGCCAGATAGCTGAAGCACTTGGTAAGCATTTTGCAGGTGATATATTTGAAAGTTATTCTGCTGGAACGGAAACGAAACCTCAAATTAATCAAGATGCAGTACGCTTAATGAAAGAACTTTACGGCATTGATATGGAAGCAACTCAATATTCTAAGTTGATTGATGAGATCCCATCAGTAGATATCGTAATAACTATGGGATGTAATGTTGAATGTCCTTATCTTCCATGTAAACATAGAGAAGATTGGGGATTGAATGACCCTACAGGTAAGAACGATGAAGAATTTAGGAAAGTAATTAATGTAATAGAAAATAAAATAATTGAACTTTGTGATAGACTTCAATAGTAATATAATTATAAGGCCGATTGCAATTTTAGCACTTGGCCTTATTTATATATATGGTTGACACGTTCCCACTGACGAGACATCAATAATGACCACTAGAGCCATGTGGAGATGGTCGTGTTGATGTCACGTAAAGATAAATAAATAGGCTCCAAAAGGCTTGAAATCAA
>JAAYPX010000103.1 GCA_012519565.1 Clostridiales bacterium
ATTCATTTTCAAAGTGCAATCTACGGAAACTCAAGTTCTTTTTATTATATAATCTTATGAAGTTCATTAGTATTTTCTTATTGATTATTATTCCCATTATTGTAAGTATTTAACTAGCTAAAATATGAATCACTCCTATTATGCATGGTTTTCATTATGCCAATAGGAGTGATACTTATATCTAGTATTTTAAAAGTCTAAATAATAGTTTCTAACTAAGCTTCAGCCGCTTCTTCCAAAGCATTCTCTTCTATAACCTTTTGCTGGATATCTGATGGTGCCTGCTCATATCTTGCAAATTCATAAGAGTAGTCACCTATACCACCGGTCATGGATCTAAGATCAGTAGAATATCCAAACAGTTCTGATAATGGAACATCTGCTAGTATCTCTTGTTTACCGCCATGAACTGGATTCATACCAAGAACTCTACCGCGACGTTTATTTAAATCTCCCATTACATCTCCAGTGAATTTATCTGGTATTACTACTTTTAATGAAACGATTGGCTCTAGTAGTACTGGTGAAGCTTTCATAAATCCTTGTTTGAAAGCTAAGATAGTGGCTAGTTTAAAGGCCATCTCAGAAGAATCCACTGGATGATAAGAACCATCTACTAAAGTAGCTTTTAATCCTACAACAGGATATCCCGCCAGAGGTCCCTTTTGAACGCTTTCAGCTAATCCCTTTTCAACTGCTGGGAAATAGTTCTTAGGAACAGCACCACCAAATATTTTTTCTTCAAATACAAAAGGAGTTTCTAAGTCACCAGAGGGTTCAAATATGATATGAACATCACCATATTGTCCATGGCCACCTGATTGTTTCTTATGTTTACCCTGTACCCTTACCTCTTTACGAATTGTTTCCCGATATGGTATTCTAGGTTTCATTATATTGATGTCAACTTTAAACTTAGATAATAGTTTACTGACAGTAACTTCGATCTGTTGATCGCCAATTCCATAGAGCAAGGTCTGTCTATTTTTCTTATCATTGACAACCCTTAATGTTGGGTCTTCTTCCAATAGTTTGGCCAAAGACTGGGAGACTTTATCATCATCACCCTTATTTTTTGTTTTAAATCTCATATAAGTATAAGGCTGAGGTAATTCTATCTTATCATACATCACTGGTACTGCCTTAGTAGATAAAGTATCGCTGGTTAAGGTATCGGATAGTTTCCCTAAAGCTCCAATATCACCAGCATGAAGCTCACTAACTTCTATCTGCTCCTTACCTCTTAAGACATATAATCTATTGACTTTCTCTTCAGTGTCTCTCTCAGCATTGTATATTACAGAATCAGACTTGATAACTCCTGAGCAAATTTTAAACAGGGAGAATTTACCGATAAATGGATCTGCTATAGTTTTAAATACCATTGCAGAAAAAGGTTTACTTGAATCATAGTTAGCTTCAAAAACTTCGTCAGTCTTTAAATTCTTGCCAGTTTTACTATTCCTAGTAGGATCTGGGAAGTATTTTACAATAGCCTGTAGCAACATTGTAGTCCCTTGAGCATTAACGCTAGATCCCATTAATATAGGTACAATTGATCCATCTATAACATTATTTCTAAGGGCGGAGGAAATTTCTTGTTGGGTAAATTCTTCACCAGAAAAATACTTCTCCAAAAGTTCTTCACTGGTTTCAGCAACAGCTTCCAACAATATTTCTCTGAACTCAGAAAGATTTTCTTGACTATAATCAGGAATTTCACATTCTACATAATTACTACCATCAGTGAATCTTCTACCTGCCATCTTAACAACATTGACAAATCCAACGAATTTTCCATTTTCCCTAATAGGGGTATGGAAGGGGGCAATCTTTTTACCATAAAGCTCAGTTAAATGCTCAACAACCTTACGAAAACTTGCATTATCATCATCCATATCAGATACATAAAACATCCTTGGTAAATTATATTTTTCACAATATTCCCAAGCTTTTATCGTTCCGACTTCTACTCCAGCCTTTGCTGAAACTACTATAACTGCCGCATCTGCTACTGACAATGCAGCTTCTACTTCACCAACAAAATCAAAATAACCTGGTGTATCCAAGAAATTTATCTTGGTGTCTTCCCATATAATTGGAACTACTGAGGTGTTAATGGAGAATAATCTCTTCTGTTCTTCTTTGTCATAATCACTAATTGTATTTCCTTCTTCTACTCTTCCTTGACGTTTGAGTATACCAGTTGTGTACGCCATGGCTTCGACTAAGGTAGTCTTGCCACAGCCACCGTGGCCTAACAAAGCGATATTGCGAATCTTTTCCGAAGTATAAACCTTCATACATATTCCTCCAATTCATATTATAGTAGTACTAGCATATTAGCAGGTTTTGATGTAAGGTATGTTGAGAAGTTTAGTAAATCCAAATAAAACCTGTTAATTTATTTTACTAAATTGATAGCAACTTTACAATAGTTTTATGAAAAATCTACATATTAGTCAATCATTTGTTATAACATTTAATGTTTTACTTAATATATTCAGTCAAAATGCATAGCATTCTTTTACGCTTTAAACTGTAACGCTTTAAACATTTAAACTTTAACGCAATAGAGTATTGACATAAAAATATAAACAGCGTATAATTGCAAAGCAAGAATAGAAATCAAATAAAGCTTAATCCAATATATTATTTTTAAAAATTTATGTAGAATGGAGTTATAATATGATTATCGTAATGAAACCTAAAGCTAAAGAACAATCAATACAAAATATTATAAATGTTATTGAAGCCAAAGGCTTAAATGCCCATCTTTCAAAAGGAAAAGAAATCACAATCATTGGTGTGGTAGGTGACAAAGCCCTGTTACAAGATCAAAACTTAGAAATATATGAGGATGTGGACAAAATTGTATCCGTCACTGAAAGCTATAAATTAGCTAACAAGAAGTTTCATCCTGAACCTACCCAAATTAAGGTGGGTGATGTTATAATTGGTGGTAACAATCTGGTAATTATGTCTGGTCCCTGTGCTGTTGAAAGTGAAGAGCAATTATTGCAGACAGCCCATGCCATCAAAAAAGCAGGTGCTCAAATACTTCGTGGTGGTGCATATAAACCTAGAACCTCACCTTACTCCTTTCAAGGACTAGAGGAAGAAGGCTTAAGATATATGAAAAAAGCCAGAGAGGAAACAGGTTTACCTGTAATCTGCGAAGTAACCAGTCTAGATGCCATAGAGGCAGCTGTAAAATATGTAGATATGATACAAATAGGGGCAAGAAATATGCAGAATTTCTTCCTATTAAAAGAAGCTGGAAAATCTGGTCTTCCTGTACTATTAAAAAGAGGTCTATCTGCTACAATCGAGGAATGGCTTAATGCTGCGGAATATATTCTGGCAGAAGGTAACCCTAATGTAGTTCTATGTGAAAGAGGGATTCGTACCTTTGAAACTGCCACCCGTAATACACTGGACATCAGTGCTGTACCAGTTATTAAAGAAAAAAGCCATCTTCCTATTATTATAGATCCAAGCCATGCAACCGGTGTTAGAACATATATAAAACCCTTGGCAAAAGCTGCTGTTGCTGTAGGCGCTGACGGTTTAATGATAGAAACCCATCCTAATCCCTCCTGTGCACTATCTGACGGTCCACAATCATTAACATTTAAACAATTTGAAGAGTTAACAGAAGAAATTAGACCACTGGTAGCATATATGGGAAAAAGACTATAATTAAAATACTAATTTATCGGACTAAGTTCATGTCAGTTAATTTATTAGATATATGGCATCTTGCCTAATATGCATCTTGCAACATAATGAAAGTGTGGTTATAGTATGAATAATAAAAAAATAGGTTTTATAGGTTTTGGATTAATTGGTGGATCCATAGCAAAAGCTCTAAAGAAGAACAATAATGTGCATCTGATTGCTTATGATTATACCAATTCGTTAAATACATCAGAGGCACATAATGACTTAGTCCAGGCTAAATCAGAAGGCATTCTAGACAATATCACTAGTTCATTAAAAGATGATTTTAGTGATTGCCAGGTGGTATTTCTATGTGCACCGGTTCTTGCTAATATAGACTATCTACCTATATTAAAAGAGATTCTAAACCCTGATTGTATTATAACTGATGTCGGCAGTGTTAAAGGCAATATACATAATAAGGTAGAAGAATTAGGTTTAGGCAAGCAGTTTATAGGAGGTCATCCTATGACTGGTTCAGAAAAAACCGGCTATCAAAATTCTTATTCCATGTTGCTGGAAAATGCTTATTATATTTTAACTCCAACCAAAGAGGTAAGTCCCTCTATGGTTGAAGTGATGCTAGAATTAGTTAAGACCATGGGATCTATACCTGTTATATTAGATGCCACTGAACATGATATAATAACTGCTGCCATAAGTCATGTTCCCCATATAATTGCTGCTCAACTGGTAAATCTGGTGAAGGAATCCGATGATAGTAAGGAGCATATGCGGGCATTAGCTGCTGGAGGTTTTAAGGATATTACAAGGATTGCCTCCTCCTCCCCCACTGTGTGGCAAAACATCTCTTTATCCAATGCCAAATGTATTAAAAAACTTTTAGATAGATATATTGAAACCCTTAAGGAAGCTTCAGATGCCCTTTCCAATATGGATGGGAGTTACTTATATAATATGTTTGATGAAGCCGGAGAATACCGTAATTCAATCCCAAATAAGTCAATTGGCCTTATGAAGAAAACCTATGAATTATATATTGACATAGTTGATGAGGCTGGTTCTATTGCTAGTATTGCTACCTTGTTGGCAGCAAACCAAATTAGCATTAAGAATATCGGAATAATTCATAACAGGGAATTTGAGGAAGGTGTTCTACGAATCGAGTTCTATGATGATAATGGTTTATCTTGCGCCATTAGCTTACTTGAAATGAATAATTATAATATTTATAAAAGATAAACTAGGAGGAAATTAATGATATTTAATAAAAAAGGCCCCCTGAAAGGTGATATAAATATTCCAGGAGACAAATCAATATCCCATCGTGCTGTTATGATTGGTGCCATAGCCAATGGAACAACTGAGATCACTAATTTTCTGCAAGGGGCGGACTGCCTATCTACCATAAACTGCTTTCGTCAAATGGGCATAGATATATTTAATGACACAGCTGCCGCTTCCGTTATTGTTAAAGGAAAAGGGTTACATGGTTTAAATAAACCAAAAGATGTGCTGGATGTAGGTAACAGCGGTACAACGATGAGGCTTATATCCGGAATATTAAGTGGTCAAAACTTTCCTGTAACCATTACGGGAGATGAGTCCATACAAAAAAGACCCATGGATAGAATTATGACTCCCTTAGGCAAGATGGGTGTGGATATAAAAAGTATCCATGGCAACGATTGTGCCCCCTTCATAATAAATCCCACCTACGGGCACTCTCATACTCAAGCAACTAAATTAAAAGGTATTCACTATAATTCTCCTGTAGCATCTGCCCAAGTAAAATCCTGCGTACTTCTGGCAGGTCTTTATGCTGATAAAGCAACTACTGTAACTGAGCCTGCTTTATCTAGAAATCATACCGAACTTATGCTAAAGGAATTTGGTGCCAGTCTCCTTACTAAAGGTAATACAGTTACTATTGATCCAGCCCCTGTATTAACAGGAAGGAAGATAAATGTTCCCGGAGATATATCCTCTGCTGCATATTTCATTGCCGCTGGTCTTATAGTACCGAATTCAGAAATTAGAATTAAAAATGTTGGTATCAACCCTACTAGGGACGGAATAATTAAAGTATGTAAAAGTATGGGGGCTAAGATTAGATTAGAAAATATAATCGATCAAGGTGGCGAACCAGTAGCTGATTTGGTGGTCAGCCACAGCGAACTTAAGGGCATTGAAATTAGTGGCCATATTATACCTAGCTTAATAGATGAAATACCTATAATTGCAGTTATTGCCTGCTTCGCTAAGGGTAAAACAGTAATAAAGGATGCCACTGAACTTAAAGTAAAAGAATCCAATCGTATCGATGTAATGGTAGATAATTTATCAGCAATGGGTGCTGATATTATAGCTACTGATGATGGCATGATAATTAATGGTGGTAAACCACTTCATGGTACAGTAGTTGATAGCAAGTACGACCATAGAATAGCCATGTCTTTTGCTATTGCCAGCTTAATGGCTGATGGAGAAACTAAGATAAAAGATGCTGAATGTGTTAACATCTCCTATCCTGAATTTTATAAGGATTTAGAGGAACTGATTCAGTAATCGTTATCATATAATATCTATATATCTAATAATCCACTAAGAGCATTATTGACAGAAAACTTCACTTCAATTGTACCAGCTATATGGCCATGTTTTCTATCAATAATGCTCTGCACTCCACATTACTTAACATAATTTCTGCTTCTTTAGCATTAATTTTGCCATTTTTGTATAAGTCCAATATTTTCTTGATACCATTATTTACCATAAGATCCTCTTCTCCTTCTTTATTTATCTCTATATCTTGATTAATTGTTAATGGCTTATTAGACGGTTTACTGATTTATGTATATTTGACATACTCATTTAAGTGGTGTACTTGTACCAGTGTGTGAGACTATACTAGTGTATCCAATAATTTTTCCAGGGCAGCACCAATAAAAAATCCTGAATACATCGATCATAAGTTCATAGAATTTCCAATGAAATTATTACGATATATTCAGGATACTATTTTTTACACCTTCATATCTAATTCAAACCAGAATTCTACTCCCGAAGTCCGGTTAACAACACCGCACTTTCTATTCATAGAATTCATTATGGCCTTGACTATTGATAGGCCAATTCCATTACCGCCATATTCCCTAGTCCTTGCCTTGTCCACCTTATAGAACTTAACCCAGATCTTATCCAGTTCATCTTCTGGTATATTTTCACCGGTATTAAATACCGCAACTCGGATTGTCTCCTCTTGGGGAATTAACTTAATTTCAATTACATTTGCTCCACTGACATGGTTAATAGCATTAGAAATATAGTTGGTAACCACCTGTTGGACTAAATACTCATCTGCCCACACATATATGGGATCCTGATGATTAAATATAAGAGTAATGTCTTTTTGCTTTATTAATATATCCGCAGCATTTAGGACTGAGCGTATTACAGGTATTATATCAAACCGCTCAAATTGGACTTGATTACTACCAAATTCCAATTCATTCAGTGTTAAAAGCCTTTTAACCATGGTGGTCATTTTATTAGTTTCATCCATTATAACATCTAAATAAAAGTCCCGACTTTCCTGATCCTCATTGATGTTTTCCTTTAACCCTTCGGCATAACCTTGAATTAGGGCTAGGGGAGTTTTTAGCTCATGGGAGACATTGGATAGAAACTCTTTTCGCATTTCATCTATCTCTGTTTTCTTCTTAATCTCATTCAACAAATCATTATTGGATTGTTTTAGTTCAGTAATTGTCTCTTCTAATTTTTCCGATAGTATATTTATACTGCTACCTAATACGCCAATTTCATCCTGAGATTTTACTGGATATTTTACATCAAAATCTAAGTTAGACATCTTCTTGGCTATATCTGCCAATTGCAGGATAGGCTGGGTAAATTTGTTACTGATAATAAGTATAGCAGTGGTGCCTATAATAACGGCTATAATCCCAATAAAAGCTAAGAATTTATTAGCTATAGCTACACTCTCTTGGATACTTTCGAAATTAGTTCTTATAAAGATTATATAATTTTCATTTAAATTACCTATCAAATCTATATAATTGGAATCTTTTTGCCTATCATAGGAACTATAAATGGAGTAGACCTCACTGGTATACAGCTCATTTTTATATTTCAAATCAGGATTAGTGCCTCTAAACAGATATCCTTGAATAGCACCTAAAACCTGAAGATATTCCCGGTAACCAAAATCCTCACGGTTGGGATAGCTTTCAAGCAGCCCTATACCATTGATTCCATATAATTTGTAATCAATTCTATAAACGTATAGGTCTATATTATTGTTGGTAGCCAACCGTTCTAACTCCAACATCCTTTCATCTGAAAGTAGAAATTCACTTTCATCTAACTCTAGATAAATTCCCTGTACCTTTTGATAAGCCATATCCAAAGTTTTTTGCTTGCTATATAAGTAGTAATTAGGCAAAAAGGTATGGTTAATAAACCATGTTAAAAAAATAGTAATTATAAAAAGAAGTGTCAGTATAAATGTTATCTTGAAACGAAAGGATTTTCTCATGAATCCACCTCAAATTTATACCCCAATCCCCATATGGTTTTTATATAGTTTCCCTTCTCTCCCATCTTACTTCTTAATTTCTTTACATGGGTATCGATTGTTCTGGCATCCCCAAAATAGTCATAATTCCAGACATTATTTAAAATCTTTTCTCTAGATAAGGCAACCCCTTGATTGGTAACAAAGTAAGTCAAAAGTTCAAATTCTTTATGACTTAAATCAATATTTTTATCATCTACCTTCACTTGATGGGCTACCTTGTCTAAAACAATTCCACCAACTTCAATAACCTCTTCCTCAATGCCTACGGTTCTTCTTAGAACAGCATCTACTCTGGCAACCAAAATCTTTGGACTGAAAGGTTTTGAAATATATTCATCTACTCCCAGCTCAAAGCCTAGTAATTCATCTTTCTCATCACTTTTAGCAGTTAACATTATAATGGGTACTTTAGAATACTGCCTTATTTCTTTACAAACTTGCCATCCGTCCAATTTTGGCATCATAATATCTAAGATTATCAGGCTAATATCTTTATTAGAGAAGAATATATCAATTGCTTGTTCTCCATCTTCTGCCTCAAGTACAGTGTAGTTTTTCTTCACTAAAAAGTCTTTAACCAGCTTTCTCATTCTACTCTCATCATCAACAACTAAAATCTTTAAATTGTCCATATGCCACCTCCAAGGTAATAAAAATATATTAATCTCTGGATAATCTATATAGAAGGTAATACTACTTATAATATAAATCTTCTTATATAATAAAGTCTAGCATTGAACTATGAAAAATTTGTGAAGAAAAAAGCGTCGCAATAGAATCCTACAACTATTGCGACAGCTTTTAGACCTTATGTATAGTGCAGGTCATAAAACATAGGCTTATGCCTTTATTCCTGCATTATTATTAAATATTCATAATTGTCTTCCAGAATTGTATAACCCACCTTCTCATAAGCACGACATGATATTGGGTTCTTCTTATCTACAAAAAGGGTACAAAACTTGTATCCCTGATCTAGTAATAGCTTACTCAAATAATAAATATTGGCTACTGCATAGCCCTTGCCCCTATATTCATGGGGAGTATAAACGTAGGCAATAGCAGCACCATTAACCAGCTCTCTAGCAACAATCGCCATGGTTACAACATTATGATCCATATCTTCGTACACATAGACTTTATTATCCCTAATGTACAATTCTGCCTTTTTTAAGGCCGCTTCATAATCCATCTCGCTGGCTAAAGCTTCCAATTGAAATTCAATCATCCATTCCGTGATAAATTTTACCTCATCTAGCCTAGCTAATCTTTGGACTCCTTCCACTGGTTTTATATCGTTAACTTCTCGAATTTCCATAATGTCCATTCCGATTTTTTCTTCTACTCGACAAGGTATCAAGCTTTGATACTGCTCTATAAAACTTTGGCATATACTCTGTCTGGCATTTATTCCAGATATAGGTATATTATGGTCATTTATATAATCAGCTAGCAATTTGGCCGCCGTATTAATAGTATCCTTATCATTAATATTCTCTGGTACAAAAATAATCAAATTATAAGGAGCCACATTACAGAAAAGAAGCAAGGGCCCATCATCAAATACTGCTCCAAACATACATTTTTCACAGACATCAACATCCTTATTGCGATAAGCATTATATAGGATTAGCTGACTTACTGATTCCTGTTCTAATAAAATGCTCTCGTAATCTTTTAAAAATTCCTTTGCATTTAAATATCTACAAATTTTCATAATTCACCTCTTTCCTGCGTCATATTTGCAATCTATTATTAATTTTCCCTATTCATGTAATTTTAAACTTATAATATAATTTTATCAATAACTATATTATATATTACACCTTGAGCCATTATATGGCAACAACTTTCTGTTGACATAATATGTCTTGTTACGAAACTCTCTGCCAGGAACAGTTATTAATTTAAAACGAAAAGGCGTGTTGAAAAACATACAAGGGCACAGGTAGAACCAACACCCATGTGTAAGGCTCCTACCTGTGTTACCCCATGTAATTTTACAACACGCAATATTTTTATTTATCTTTTTGCTTACGGGACATAAAGACAGAAGCAAGTAAAGCTCCTGCTATAACAAAGATAATACCTATAGTAGGTAAGCCCTGCTTTTTGGCTTCATCCTCATTATTGGTAGTGGATACTAGCTTCACATCTGCATCCTCTGTTATATCTCCCTTTTCCATCAATTCCTTATTGGAAGTATTGGTAACAGTTGTTGGGCTATCCTCTACATTGGCCTCCTCATCATTATTTGAATTATCATCAGTAATATCGCTATCCTTTGCTATTTCATTATCCATATCCGAGGACCTATCAGCATTAGAATCAGATGTATTAGCACCAGGTGTATATGATACAGAAGTATCGGGAGAAATAGCACTATTGCCACTATCACTGGATACTACTGGATGTTCCAGTGCATTATCTACAATATCACTACTGCCATGATCATAACCAGCAAAACCTGGACTGGAACCACCGACATAAGCATCTGTTCCACCACCAGCTGGCTCTGGACTTATTTCTTCTCCCTCTTCATTATTTACAGGTAAATCACTACCTGTTTCTGTCTCTTCATATAATTTCCCTTTCTCACCTTCAACAATTCTTACATTGTTACTACCAAATATATCATATAGGTAATCAGCATATTCCTTTTTATATGGTGAGATTCCTACTTCTACGAAGTTACTTCCTATTCCAGTATAAACAACGGTAAAACCTTTTCTTACAATTTCATCTACATGATCCACAAATACATATTGATCAATTTCCTTCTGTTTTTCATATAATTTATTATCCTTTGAGTTTGTTTCTCCTATATTAGAAGTAGTGGCACTACCATTGGAATTAGCAGTCACTGCTACTGCAAATAAGGCGGACAAACATAAGCCTAATGCCATAGCCCTAACTAATTTTGATTTAATCATTTTATTTCCTCCATATTACTTGTCTATTTTAATAATTTCATCCCATATACATGTTTAAATATAGCTTGGCCTATTTGCTAGTAATTCAAGTATATTGTTTTTTGCTTACAATCATTAGACGCTGATTATATAATTATAGTTCCTTATTTTCAATAGTACATTTTACCAGCTAATTGTTAAAAATATGTGTTCATTATCATAGGATAAGATATGATTAACTTGACAATCAAATAAAAGAATAGGATACTTTATATACATAATTCTCAGGTAAGGAGGATCTTCTTGAAAGATAAAGGCAGAATAATATTTAAACTTATAAAGGAATACGGTATTATAACCATTGGTGTCTGGTTGGTTGTAGCTGGTGTATATTTTTTTAAATTTCCCAACAACTTCTCCATAGGAGGGGTAACAGGTATTGCTATTATACTTAGTAGTATCTTCGGCGACGGAATCAGTTCAGGTACCTTGGTTTTAATTATTAATATAATTCTATTAATTATAGGATATCTAATATTGGGCAAAAGCTTTGGAAATAAAACCGCCTACGGAAGTATTTTAATGTCTCTTTCTCTACAAGCCCTTGAAGTAATTATACCTATGGAGGGTCCCCTAACCAATGAACCAATGCTGGAATTAGCCTTTGCAGTGATACTTCCTGCCGTTGGCTCTGCAATTTTATTTAATTTTGGAGCCTCAACTGGAGGTACCGATATAATTGCTATGCTGCTTAAAAAATATACCAACCTTGATATAGGCCGTTCACTACTTATCAGCGACTTGTTAATGACCTTGGCTGCCTTTGTGGTATTTGATATCCAGACAGGTCTACTGTCTATATTAGGCTTATTCATCAGATCCACATTAGTAGATTCTGTTATTGAGAGTATGAACTTAAATAAATATTTTACTATCATATGTGAGAATCCTAGACCCATATGCGATTATATTTTAAATACTCTTAAGAGAAGTGCCACTATATATGATGCCATGGGAGCCTTCACAGATCAGAACAAAAAGATTATATTGACAGTCATGAATCGAAGCCAAGCTGTCCAACTAAGAACTTTTATAAAAAATAATGATCCAGATGCTTTTATGTTTATAACTAACTCTAGCGAGATTATCGGAAAAGGATTTAGAGCCCTATAAATAAAGGGGCTGTCACAATAGTATTTTGGGGTACTTCCCTCCATAGATATTGCTACAGCCCCTAGCATAAATCCCTTTACTCGATAGTTTAAGTAAAATAACTAATCAATTCTTTAAAGCAATTCTCTTTCTTCTATGATTACTTCCCCTTCAGTGTTACCTTCAATATAATTTATAACATTATCTAATATACTATCTGCATGGGCATTGTTGCCAGCTAGACAAGCAAAACCCAACACTATAAATTGGTGGATATCTTGTTCTTCTATCTCTGCTATGGATACATTAAATTTATTAGCTACCTTACTACAGATACTTTTAACTTCCATCCTTTTCTCCTTCAGAGAGTGAACCCAGGGTACATGAATTCTTATTTTAACAACTCCTATAACCATAAGCCCTTCCTTTCTCCATCCATATTTTAAAACCATACATAACTATCTACCAAGCCTATCATAACATTAAATAATAATCTAGCTTCTTTTATCATATTGACATTAAAGTTATTGATTTCTATAATGTATATATTACTTATTATATTATTGGTAAATGTCAAAATCTTTTGCATAGTAGCAAGCCTTATTTATATATTATTATCATTGATTTTTGACACTCTAAATTCATACTATATATTAATAAGAACAAAAGAAATGGAGAGTTTTATGATTTACGAAAATATCAGAGATTTGGTGTCCTATGGGTTAGCCAATGGACTAATTGAAAATGATGATGTAATTTATGTTACCAATCAACTACTAGAGCTTTTTGAACTAGATGACTATATAGAACCAGACAGTAATATTCAAGAAGCTAGCAATTTAATTGGTAATGGAGACTTCCTTAAGAACACACTGGAGTCCATGGTGGATTATGCCTATGAAAAAGGTTTAATTAAGGAAAACACTATAACCTATAGGGATCTTTTTGATACTAAGATCATGAATAAATTGCTTCCTATGCCCAGTGCAGTTATTAATAAATTCTATAATTTATACAAATCATCTCCGAAGGAAGCTACAGATTTTTATTATAAAATTAGCCAAGATTCAGATTATATAAGAAGATATAGGATTAAAAATGATATAAAATGGGTAACCAAGACAGAATACGGAGATATAGATATCACAATTAATTTATCTAAACCAGAGAAAGATCCTAAGGCTATAGCTGCTGCCAAAAATACCAAACAAAGTAGTTATCCCCAGTGCCAATTATGTTATGAAAATGTTGGTTATGCTGGACGCATCAATCATCCTGCAAGACAGAATCATAGGGTAATTCCTATAACAATTAACAATCAAGATTGGAGTTTTCAATACTCCCCTTATGTTTATTACAATGAACATTGTATTGTTTTTAATAACCAACATACCCCTATGAAAATAGATAAGGCTGTTTTTAGAAAACTATTTGACTTTGTAAAACTATTCCCCCATTATTTTGTAGGCTCTAACGCTGATCTTCCAATTGTAGGAGGTTCAATTTTAAGCCATGAACACTTCCAAGGTGGTCATTATACCTTTGCCATGGCCAAGGCCCCTATGGAGAAAGAGTTTACAATAAAGGGTTATGAGGATGTGACCGTCGGCATTGTAAGATGGCCTATGTCTGTTATTCGTATTAGCTCTACCGATGAAAACATTTTAATTGATCTAGCTGATAAGATATTAGAGACCTGGAGAGGATATTCTGATGAAACAGTAGGTATTTACGCTTTCACCAATAATGAACCCCATAATACCATTACTCCTATTGCTAGAAAGGCTGGAGATAATTTTGAGCTGGATTTAGTACTCCGCAATAATATAACTACTGAAGAACATCCACTTGGTGTCTTCCACCCTCATCAGGAGTTACACAATATAAAAAGAGAAAATATAGGTCTTATTGAAGTAATGGGCCTTGCAGTATTACCTGCAAGACTAGCTACAGAAATGAAAGATTTAGCAGAGTATATCCTTAATGGTAGAGATATTCGTTCCAATGAGACATTGGTAAAACATGCAGACTGGGTTGATGGTTTTATAGCTAAATATGATACAATAACTAAGGATAATATTGATGATATATTAAAGAAAGAAATCGGTAATACATTCTCTAAGGTACTGGAACATGCTGGTGTATATAAAAGAGACCAAGAAGGGCAGGAAGCCTTTGAAAGATTTATAAGTGCTATTGGTGGTTTACCCAAGCTACAATAGTAAATAAAATATATATAGACTTAAGTATTGATTGCAAAGTATAAGTCTTATACAGATTTAAATTAAATTTAAATATAAAAATACTGCTGGATTATATCTGTTAGGCCTATGGAAAGCAGATCCATAATGCTATATAACTGATTATCCAGCAGTTTTTAAAATCTAATCGAATGTATATACAGATTCAAGGCTAGGTTAATAAAAGGTTCTAACATATTCATACATCATTAGCGCAGATGCAACTGCAATATTAAGAGAGGACTGACCCTCCACCATAGGTATTTTAGCATATTCTGTACATTGATCTAATATTTCCTTCCTAACCCCCTTGCTCTCATTACCAATAACAATAGCAAGATTATTTGAATTAAAGTTAATTTCATAGAAATTATGGGAGTCTAATCGCGCACTAGTACCTATTATTTTAAAATTGTTCTTCTTTAATTTATCGAATAATTCACTGTCATTATTGGAGTAATAAATAGGAATTTTTCCTATAGCCCCTCTTGCACCTCGAATAACATTCTTATTCATAAAATGAGTTGAATTACTTAACAATACTACAGCACTAATACCTGCTGCATCAGCAGTTCTAAGTATAATTCCTAAATTGTCGGGGCTTGATATCCCATCTAATACTAAGAAAACATTACCTTTATTAGAAATAATCAAATCCTTTTCATTGAGTAGCTTCATTCTTACAGAACATAAAATATCTGGAGATGGATGGGTTGTAGACATCGCAGCCATTATACCAGCTGTAGATTTGTAATAGGCTATCTTATTCTTCTTACATAATTCAATTATTTCCTTTATACTCTCTTCATCTATGTTATTACTGTAGACTACTTTTTCCACTGGTAAGCCATCACGAAGTGCCCGATAAACTAATAGTTCTCCTTCAAGTACAAACTTCTCGTTTTTAATTCTACCATTTAAGGAGATATACTCTTTAAATTCAGCAACAACAGGAGACTTTTTTGATTCGATTATTTGTACATGAGATAAGTCACGCCTCATATCTATCTGATTTATATCTGAAACTCTCATACCTTTTAGAGAATACCCTTCTGACCACGGTGACGTACAAGTTAAATATTCTTTGACTACATCTATGTATGTCCCGTCGAAATAGGAGATAAACTCCATATTCATTGGTATGCATTGCAATAAATTTCTCATTACTCTTTCACTATAGGCAACCATAAGGCATTTTGCTTCATCATAATCAATATATAAAATACCTTGTATTGTATTAATCACATATATATAGCATATAGGTTCTTTATCACTATCATTTAGTAACTCTATAAGTTGCCTTATTTCATTCTTATATATATCCGCTTCTTCATTAAAGTTGTAATCCCTTGTATAATTACTTAAAAACTCCGATACTTTATGAAAATCCTTTGTCACTTGTGCCATTATACATTTTACTCCTCTTGCCTTTATTTACTTATTCTATTAATTAAAAATCAATCACTTTATTATAGTTATGTTGAAATGCGTTTTGGGCCCAGCGCAAACGCAACTGGACCCCAGTGTTAAGCCATTTCAACTATATATGATGCCGAATGTATTTATTACTCTATGCTAGAATATCAGAATATTGCTCCTTATTTTTCTGTAGCCAGGCCTGCGCATAGGAACAGGTAGCAGTAGCCTTGAGCCCTTCTTTCCTTAGATAATCAGCTACAACCGTCATGGTTTCATGGGCAGCACCTTTACCCCTTAGTTCAGGGGCTACATAGACCCGTTCTATCTCGACTATCCCATTATCTTTATGGGAATAATTGGTTTCAGATAATACCTTGCCTTTATCATCGGTTCTATAAATACGTCCGACTTCATAATTCCAGATCATAGTTACC
>JAAYPX010000104.1 GCA_012519565.1 Clostridiales bacterium
ATATGTTAGCCTTCTCAATTAAGACTAAATTAAAGCTAAAGTATAATTTGATTAATAAAAGTATACTTTACTTAAATAGGGATAAAGACTAGGAAATAATAAAAAGGATAGTATTTGAAAAAGCTTAAAACACAAAGAGAGTAAATTAGTAAAGGAGAGATGCTTCATGGAATTTTTGCATCAGTTGTTAGAATTACTGACAGAAATAGGTATTATAATATTTGAATTAATAGGAGTCTCTATTGTATTAGTTACAGGGATACAAGGTATAGTTAATTATTTTAAAAAAAGATCAGATACTTTGCTGAAATTAGCTAAGGGGCTATCCATAGGTCTAGAGTTTAAATTAGGCGGAGAAATCCTAAGAACTGTTGTTGCCGGGGATTGGAAGGATATCCTATTCGTGGGATCGATATTTTTGCTCCGGGCAGCAGTTACCGTTTTAATCCATTGGGAGATAAAGAACGAAATAAAGGAAGAGCAAATGGAGCAAATGATAAGGGAAAATGCTAATTATAATGAGAAAAATTGATTATTTCTTAGACTATATTTTGACAAATATGGTCTATTATGATAGTATAATGTAGAAGAACCAATGACAAACTTTACAAAAAACTAAATGGAGATAAACTAGGAGGAATAGAGAATGAAGTTGAGTCGTAAAATCAAAATATTTCTGACTCTTGCATTGGTATTTATAATACCTATTTTCTGGAACCAGACTGCAGTAATTGCATATGCAGCCTCACCAACATTTGCAGAAGACGAGATTGAGCTTTCTGGAGTTAATTCAACCTATCAGATGGAGATTCTTAATGAAGTGGCAAATAGTACATACAAATGGTCAACATCTAAGGCTTCAGTAGCAAAGGTATCCAGTAAAGGTGTTATTACCGCTGTAAACAAGGGTAAGGCAACAATTAAATGTAAGATTACTTATCCTTCCGGTAAAACAAAAACCCTTTCTTGTGTGGTTAGAGTAACTATACCAGCTACCAGCGTTAAAATTAATAATGCTAAAGTAGTAAATGGAGCCCATATTCTAGAAGTAGGACAGCAATTTAATTTTAACAGGGATATTGTTCCGTCTAATTCCTCCGATAAGACCTTCTGGTCCATAGGCGGTGGTGACGAAGGATGCTTAAAGATTGTCAATAATTCTAACGGAATTGTTGAAGCCTTAAAGCCTGGAAAAGTAATTCTTGTGGCTACAGCAGTAAAGGAATTAAGTCAAGCGCATGCCGATAGAAGTTTTGTCAATGATGCAATTATTATAGAAGTTGTAGGTCCCAGTGCCAAAGTTAATTCTGCAAGGATAGCGGACTCTACTGTGATCAAAGTAGAATTCGATAGTCCAGTTGTACAGAATACAGTTATAGATAATAATGGAAAGCTTACCGATAACGTACAAATTACTTTAAAGCAAAATTCTAAAGGCGTTTTAGCTGGGGATCCAGGAGAGCTGAAGGCTAGCCTATCAGCTGATGGTAAGACATTGACTATAACATCAACTAAGCAATTCACTGGTGAATATTGGATTAATTTATCCAGCGGAATTAAGACAACCAATGGAGCTAATATTGATCCATATTATACAGAGATGACATATACTGATACTATGCCTCCAACTATCCAGGGAGTAACTTTAGATGATACCGGTAAAATTGTTACTATTACCTTTAATGAAGTTATAGATTTTACCGATTTTAAAGCATCTAATGCAGCTGTATTACCTACCCAGGGTACCAACACCTCAGTTGAGCAAAGTACTTTAGCTATATTAAACAATAGAATGAATTATACAATTAGTGAGGATAAGAGATCTTTGGAAATAAATTTATCAAAGATAGCTCCTAATGATTTAGGTAAAACCTTCTCTGTTGTATTGTCAGGAATTAAGGATATGGCTGGAAACTATCCTGCTAATTATTCTTTAACTGCATATTTATATACAGATATTACACCAAAACCACAGGCAAGACCTCTTAAGATTGAAAGAACAGCTTATGATACTATAACTGCTACTTTTGATAGATCTATTGAACTGCCTGGTTGGGGAATGGTTAACAATATATATGTAAATGGTGTTGTGGATGATAAAGATAGAAGGAAAGTAAATTATACTTTAACTGGCACAACAACAGAGCTTACAGGTAATGTGGTTGTTTCCATAGGATACTGGCAAGCATATAATGTAATAGAGACAGATACATATTCTAACCAGATGAGCAATTTCAATGTTAACTTTAACTTTGATAAGAGTAGTCCAGTACTGATGAAGTATGAGTTTGATCCAAATACCAGTATTCTAAAGTTAACCTATAATAAAGATGTAGATTTACGCTACGATACAGGTATCTTTAATACTGTGCTTTACACAACTACCGATGATATACTTTCAGGAACTAATATAGCATATACTAAGGTTATTGGATCTGAAAGCAATGTTATAGAACTTAAACTTACCAATATGACCTTAATCGGTACTTATACATTTACTATGGAAAAAGGCTTTGTTATAGACAAGTTTAATAATGAGAGTTTAGAAAGACCAATGA
Organism: Clostridiales bacterium; assembly: GCA_012519565.1. Classification (GTDB taxonomy): domain Bacteria; phylum Bacillota; class Clostridia; order Lachnospirales; family Lachnospiraceae; genus Mobilitalea. The sequence goes on from JAAYPX010000104.1 coordinate 2,559, forward strand.
GCATTAGCAACTTTGGTGGCTCATCCAGTGAATTATCTGGACCTTATGCTATAACACAATCTACAACAAACCCTAGCCATATCTTCCTAGAGTTTGCTAACAAACTAGATGTAGCATCTGCAGAGACTTTAAGTAATTATTATATAGCAGGTGTAAATCTTGTGGAGGCTAAGGTAATAAGGAATACCGATGAAGGGGCAACAGTAAGATTAACAGTTGCAGAAAGTTCAATTGACGTTACATTAGAGCGTCCTATTACTGTTAAAGGTGTTAAAGGTTATAATGCTTCTTATGCACCTATTTCAGAATATAAAACAACTATTCTGCTAAAAGATAATAAGAAACCTGTATTTATGTCAACTGCCTTTGATAGAACGGGCTTAACTACTGTACATCTTAACTTTAACGAAGAAGTTCAGGGAACTCTATCCATAAGGGTAACACAAAAAGGTACAATGGAAAGAGTTATCGGTGCTACAGTGGCTTATGAAGGTAATAGCGTTGTTATTATCCTAGATTCAATACCAGACAATAATAGTTGTCTAATAATTGAAATATTAGATGGTGTTGTAACCGACTTAAGTGGTAATGAAGGAAATCTAGACAAGCTTATATATGTACCAGTATCATATCAAAGATAAGCTATTGATAACTCAATTAGTAGCCTATAGACACTAGCAAGGATGTTGTAAATTAACTGAGCGACATATGGGCATCAGTCATTATCAGTAATTTACAACATCTTTTTGGCAGGTGAATGTAAAATAATAGAAAGTAGGTGTTATATGTATCGCTTTAAAGATGAATTTAAAACAGGTATTGAGGGCATTGATAAAGAGCATCAGAAGTTATTTGAAATTGCCAATAGGGCTTATGAGACTTTAATGGATGATTATATTCCCGATAAATATGATTACATCCTAGATATTTTAACAGAGCTTAAAGATTATGCTCAGACCCATTTTCGCCATGAAGAAGAGTACATGGAAAGTATTAAATACAAAAGGTTATTTTCTCAAAAAATAGCCCATCAACAATTTATTGAGAAAATAGAGAGCTATGATTTACAGGAAATTGATGAAAACCAGAAAGATGTTATCCTGGAACTGCTGGATTTTCTAAATGATTGGCTAGTTAATCATATTATGTATGCGGATAAACTTATAGGGCAGTAATAAGAGGGCCTGTTACAGATTATATATCATTAGTAATATTTCTTGTAAAATAAAAGGGTATTCAGGTGTCCTTGCACTGGTGTGTGAGACCAATCCTGAATACCCGATTTAATTTTACAACAAATACACGCCCTCTTATTACAAGGTTCTGGTGAATATATCACTATGATTAAGTAAGCTTTCCACCGTATCAAAACCTAGTTGATGAAGCATTTCTATAACATGGGGATTATCAATGGGGGTAAGATAGGTTGCAGCTTCGCCATAGGCAACGACATTTTTCCTACCCTCATCCCGTGGAAGAATGGCTCTGGGGCCACCTACACAACCGCCAACGCATCCCATGCCTTCAAAGAAGTTGCCCTTGGTTTTACCTTCAAGAATATCCTGTATCATAGCCTTGCAGGCAGGTACGCCATCGGCCTGTTGCGTTTTAATGCTAATTTCACGATTAGGGTTTAAACGCTCCAAGGTCTTAGCTACAGCTTCACTAACACCTCCGGTATGGGCATATATTCTCCCAGCTCTTGAGGAATGATCTTTTTCGCTCTCCTCCATCTTACTGGGTTCTATATCCATGATCCTAAATATATCCTGAATTTCCTCAAAAGTTAAGACAAAATCCACTGCCCCGGCCACATCCTTCTCTCTGGCTTCTGCTTTTTTAGCTAGACAGGGGCCAATAAATATAGTTATGGCATCTGGATGTAAGGCTTTTATTGCTCTTCCGCTGGCAATCATAGGGGAAACAGCTGGAGGGACATGGGGAATTAGGTCTTTATATATCTTGCGAATCATGCCTATCCAGACAGGGCAGCAACAACTGGTAAGCTGATAATCTGCCTCAGTATTTATATTGGCATCAAATTCTAGAGCTTCCTTAAGAGTTAGTATATCTGCAAAAAGAGCTACTTCTATCATTCCATCAAAGCCAACTTGCTTTAAGGCGCTCCTGAGCTTTCCAGGAGTAACATCGCTACTGAATTGACCAAGGAAAGCAGGGGCTACCAGGGCATAAACTAATCCTTTGTGGGAGCGGATTGCCTGCAATGCAGGTATAACATCCTTACTGGCTTTTAGATTTTTCGCTCTACATTCCTGTATGCAATAGGAACAACCAGAACAGAGTTCTTCATCAACTTTTAGTTCCCCAGATGCATCAGGATTAAGGGCATGGAAAGGGCAAACCTTTACACAATGTCTATCATCTTCATTACAATCACATTTATCTGTGTGCCATACAACAGGATATTTGTCAGGGTATAGCAGGCAATCCAATTGATGGGCATCATAGGGATCCAATTCTTTTATATATTCTTCTTCCTTATTCTCTGCCGTCGCCTTTAATAATTCTTTATATAATTCCTCAAATGTTTTCATTTCAATTCCTCTTTTTCTATTCTTTAGGTGTATTATTTGCACTTATTTTGGTATTATACTAGAGGGCCTAAAAATCATCAGAATAACGAATCATACCTTTACTAGGAAAAAGATATGCTTTATAATGATAGGTATTATTGGAAAAAGGAATATGGAGTGGTAAATTGAAATTAGAAAAAGAACAAATTTTAAAAAAAATAGGTTGGCTTTTATTTTATTTATATATCATCTTCTTATCATACTTCTTGTTTTTTAGTGAGCGATATGGCAGATCACATATGTCTGTAGATTATAGATATAATCTGGAGCTTTTTAAAGAGATAAAACGCTTTATCAAATATCGTGAGAGGATAGGTTTTGAGAATTTTATAGTGAATATCCTGGGCAATGTATTGGCATTTACACCTTACGGTTTCCTATTACCGCTCTTAAATGTGAGATATCAGAAGTTTATATGGATATTATTTTTAAGCTTTCTATTTACTCTTACTGTTGAGTTGATACAATTAGTATTTAAGGTGGGTATATTTGATGTAGATGACCTATTCTTAAATACAGTGGGAGGAATTATTGGTTTTTTGTTTTATAAATTATTAACTTATATTGGTATAAAATCGAAAAATAAAGCCCAAGGGGGGAAGCAGGGTGTTAAAGAGGAAAAATAAAAATGAGCCGCTTCATTTTGTAGCCAGAAAGCACACTAGGCTGGGAATAGGATCGGCTGTAATAGGTATAATTATGATTATTATATTTATTGCTCTAAGTATTTTATCAAGTAGATCCAAAGGTAATGCTGGAATTTTTATTGGTTTTGCAGGTCTACTTATGTTGGCTATTTCTGTTTTCGGTCTTAGGCTATCATATAAAGCTTTTCATGAAAGAGATATATTTTACCGCTTCCCCATAATTGGGGCGGTAAGCAATGGATTGATGATAATCCTATTGCTTATTCTTTATGTGTATGGGATTAGTTTATAAAATATAAGATGAAAGGTATGATTTGTAATGACACGATTAGAAAAGCAGATACAATTTATAGAGGAAGTAGACAAGTTAAAGACTATAGTAAGGCAAACCTATATTGCAGATGGTAGCCGGAAGGAAAATGATGCCGAGCATTCATGGCACCTGGCGCTGATGTGTGTAGTTTTAAGTGAATATTCCAATGAGGATATTGATATAGCTAAAACCATGGCTATGTTATTGCTTCATGATATTATTGAGATAGATGCGGGTGATACATATGCTTATGATGCAGAAGCTAATACTTCCAAAAAGGAGAGAGAATTAGCAGCTGCCCAGCGTATATTTAATATACTACCTGAAGATCAGGCAAAGTATTTCCGGGCTTTGTGGGATGAATTTGAAGAAGCTAAGACTCCAGAGGCTAAGTTTGCCAACACCTTAGATAAGTTACAGCCTGTGATTTTAAATAATAAAAGCAAGGGTAAGTCTTGGAGAGAGCATCAGGTAAAAGCCTCTCAAATATATGAAAGAAATAAAATAACCCCTGAGGGGTCTGAGAGTTTGTGGCACTATGCTAAAGAAGTGATAAAAGAAAATATTGAAAAGAAGAATATCATTGATAAGTAAATAAAAAGATTATGGATGGAGGAGCAATAGTGACTTATATTATGTTCGAAGATGAAAAGGAAGGAATTAGAGAGAGATATGATTTAGCCATAGAAAGAATTAGATCCATAGAACAAGAGAGGACTGTTAGGGAACCTTATTTGGATTATTTTCAAAGAACAGCATCCTTTTTATTGCAAATTATTGCCTTACAAAATCTTATTGAGGCTGATGGCATAGCTAATATGTCATTAAAGGAATTAGAAGCCCTCAATAATTCCCTTTATGAAGATATTATAGGTGATCATTATGATAGCAGCTATGCAAACCCTACATATGCCTGCGAAAGATTAGGAAAGAAGTTCGGTAAATTATTTGGTTTTTTATATACCGAACTTCGTAGCTGTATCGTATATGCCTTTGAAGCTAGGCTCTATGAGTTAACAATTTTTTTAGAGCTTTTTATTGAAATATATAATCGTATGGAAGAAGAGGATGAGTACGCCTACAAAGACGTTAAAAGATCCATATATAATTTTATGTTTGATTATTGCAATGTCTTTATATCTTATCGTACTAGGGAATTAATTGATCCCAAACTGTCTTTTGCCAAGGATATTATCATGGAGGCTGATTTAACAGATATTAGATACCTTTATAAGTTTGGTGAATATATAACAGAGAATGAGCGAAGGATTGCTGAGTACCTTAACACTTTATCTGATGAGAGAATACAGTCAATGGCTGATACCTTTACAGAGGGCTACCGCCTAGGATTTGAGAAAAATCGGTTAGACCTGAGCAAGAAAAGTATAGTTAATATCAGATACCAAATTGGGTTTGAAAGGATTGTAAGGGCAGCGATTAAAAATTTTGAGAAATTAGGTTTACAGGCGACCATATATAGGGCTGCTACCAATGCTCTTAACAAAAGGCAACATCTAAAGATTGGTTATCATAGTACCAGCCCCAATAAGCAATATGACTATGATCATCGTTTCGATATAGGTTTATTTTATGATAAAGCAATGGTCCATAATATGGTGCAGTGCCTTCGTGATGTGCTACAGGAAAATAAGGATAAGGCAGCTCAGTATGCAGGTCCGGCCGTCATAGAGGTATTTGGGGAGGAGCTTTTTGCGCCTAAGGATAGGAAGGATGCTGTAAAATTAAATAAAAGGCAACAGAAGTTATATGTAGATTATATTAATCAATCAAATCTATTAAATCAAGACTATCTAAAAATTGATGAAACATCATTTACCATTATTTCATATCCAATTCCTGAGATAGGAGATGACTTTGAAGCAATATTTGATGAAACTGTGAAGGTTAATACCTTGGATAGTGAACTATATACTCAGATACAACAAAGTATAATAGATGTATTAGATCAAGGTGAGTATGTAAGAATACAGGGAGCCGGAGCCAATCATACAGATATTAAGATAAAGTTATATAGTCTATCAGATCCTGAGACAGAAACAATATTTGAAAACTGTGTAGCAGATGTTAATATTCCTGTGGGTGAGGTATTTACTTCTCCTGTTTTAAAAGGAACAGATGGAATTTTACATGTACCCAGGATATATCTCAATGATTTAGAATATAGAGAATTGGAGTTAAATTTTGAGGATGGGATGATAGTCGATTATTCCTGTAGTAACTTTGATAGCCTAGATAAGAATAGGGCTTATATTAAAGAAAACCTATTATACAATCATGACACCTTGCCTTTGGGTGAATTTGCAATTGGTACTAATACCACTGCTTATATGATGGGCAAAAAGTTTGATATAGCTCCCAAGCTGCCTATTTTGATTGCTGAGAAGACAGGACCTCATTTTGCCATTGGCGATACCTGCTATAAAATGAGTGAAGATGTGAAGGTATATAATCCAGATGGAAAAGAGATTGTTGCCAGGGACAATGAAGTATCCTTAATTAGAAAGACCGATATGGAAAAGGCATATTATAATTGTCATACAGATATTACACTTCCTTATGATGAAATTAAAGAAATAGCTGTATATAAAAAAGATGGAAGCAGTATCCCTATTATTCAAAATGGAAGATTTGTAATAGAAGGTGCCTTAATACTAAACGAGGCATTTAATCAGTAATCCCTAATAATTAGTGTGTCTAATGAGTAATATAAGAAATAATCAGTCAATTTAATGGGACAAAAAGAGTTGCTTTATGTTAAAATGTGACCATGAAATAATATGATAAGTTAGATATGTAATTTCTTATAAGATAATGGAGGGCATTATGGATTATAAAAAGGCAGGAGTAGACATTGAAGCTGGATACCGGGCAGTGGAATTGATGAAAAGTCATGTTAAAAGCACTATGCGTAAAGAAGTCTTATCTGATATTGGAGGTTTTGCAGGAGCTTTTTCCCTGTCGAGTTTTAAGAACATGGAAGAACCTACCTTGATTTCTGGAACCGATGGAGTAGGAACCAAGTTAAAGATTGCTTTTCTCTTGGACAAACATGATACCATTGGTATTGACTGTGTAGCTATGTGTGTAAATGATATTGCATGTGCCGGTGCTGAGCCTTTGTTTTTCTTAGATTATATTGCTTGTGGCAAAAATGATCCTGAGAAAATTGCATCAATTGTAGCAGGTGTAGCAGAAGGATGCAGGCAGGCGCAGGCAGCTTTAATTGGCGGAGAAACTGCTGAGATGCCAGGTTTTTATCCCATTGATGAATATGATCTGGCTGGCTTTGCTGTGGGTATAGTTGATAAAAAGCAAATGATTAATGGTAGCGATGTTAAGCCAGGGGATACTTTAATTGGTATTGAATCATCTGGTATCCATAGTAATGGATACTCATTGGTTAGAAAGGTTTTTAGTATGCAGCGGGAAGCCCTAGATACTTACTATGAAGCTTTGGGATCTACCCTTGGTGAAGTTCTCCTTACCCCCACTAAAATATATGTAAAAACATTGAAGCAGTTGAAGCAAGAGAAGGTAAATATCAAAGCTTGTAGCCATATAACTGGCGGTGGTTTCTATGAGAATATTCCTCGAATGTTGCCTGAGGGGGTACAGGCAGTGATAAGAAAAAGCAGCTATCAGTTACCACCTATC
>JAAYPX010000105.1 GCA_012519565.1 Clostridiales bacterium
AAGGCAAAATATATATACAATGAGTGTTGCAAAGGTCTATCCTTTGTATATACAAAAGGTAGAGAAAAAAGGGCGAACCAAAGATGAAGTGGATGAAATTATCCGTTGGTTGACTGGCTATAGCCAGGAAGAAATAGAGGAGCAACTAGATAAACAGACAGATTTTGAGACATTTTTTAAGGAAGCTCCCCAACTGAATCCTTCAAGATCTTTAATCAAAGGGGTAATCTGTGGTGTCCGTGTTGAAGATATAGAAGAACCTCTTATGAGGGAGATACGGTACATGGATAAGCTTATTGATGAATTAGCAAAGGGTAAGACTATGGATAAGATTTTACGTAAGTAATATAGCTAAAATGATATTACATTGTATATGAGACTGAGAATAGTTAAAAACCATTCCCAGTCTCATTTTTTCTACCATACCTTAAGGGGATTGAAATTTTATTATTAAATAATGCTATCACGGGTCCCATGAAAAATGCTGTAGCAAGAGTTCCTATACCCACAGTAGCGCCGAGAACAAACCCGACTATTGTACATATAAGGTCTGATCCTATCCTGCAATACTGAAAACGGGCTACTTTCTTTTCAGAAAGAATTAGTGCCACTGCGTCATATGTAGATACACCAAGGTCCCCAATTATATATAAAGAAGAACCAAAACAAAGTATAATAAGACCTACAATTAGAAATATGCTTCTTATTATTATATTGGGTTCTGGTATCAAGGTTTCAAATAATAAAGATGAATACTCAACAACATATCCCAATAGAAAAATATTTATGACTGTCCCTAAACCAATTTTATGACGATCAAATATAAATATGAATACTAACATTATTAGATTCAATATGGAATAGAAAGTTCCGTATTTCATGGGTGTATGCATCCATATACCGTGGGAAAATACTTGAAAAGGGTCCATACCAAAAGCTGAAAAATTAAACATACCAACGCAAAAACCAGTAATTAAAACACCAAAAATAGTCATCAAGATTCTTCGATGTAATTCCTTCATTTGTTTTCTCCATACTTCATTTAAGTGATAATTTTAAAGCTGTCTCTATTATACATAATTAACACAAGAAATTCAATTGTATTGTTGAAATTACCCGGGAATTTTGGATGCCTTAAATTAAGGTTGTAGATACATCTTAAATAATGTACAATACAATTATATTGGGCAGCTATATAGACAAAAGCATAGAGCTTAAGTCTAGAAGAGCCTAAATGTGCAGGTTTGGAGAAAGGGAGGGTATTTTATGTTACATAGCAAGAAGGATTTTAGACAATGCCTATTATCTATCATTGATCCTGTAAAACCATATTTCAGTGAGGATAAGGCAGTATTGGATCTAGGTAAAACCGCTGTATACTATGGCAAGAAAGCAATATATATGGAGGGGATTTCTAGGCTGTTTTGGGGCTTGGTACCCTTTTATGCTGGCGGCGGTGAGTCTCAGGAATGGCAGCAGATTCTTAGGAAAGCTTTAGCATCGGGCACAAATCCAAGGCATCCAGAATATTGGGGGGATTTTACTAATAGTGATCAAAAATTCGTTGAAATGGCAGCTATAGCCTATGGCATGCTATTTGCTACTGAGACCATATGGGAACCTCTTACAGACCAGGAAAAAGATAATTTGGCTAGATATTTATATGCTATAAATGAATATAAACTTCCCGAGTGTAATTGGGTATTGTTTGCCGTTCTAGTTAATCTTGCACTGAAAAAAGTAGTTAGACCTTATAGTAAAGAGCAGCTGGAAAACTACCTAAATATGACTGAGAGTTTTTATAAAGGCGATGGATGGTATCAGGATGGGGATTCTGGTCAAGTAGATTACTATACATCATTTGCTATCCATTTCTATTGCTTAATATATGCTGTAGTTATGGAGAAGGAGGATCCCGTAAGGAGCCAGAGGTTTAAAGAAAGGGCCAATGTCTTTGCCAAACAATTTATTTACTGGTTTGATGATACCGGAGAAGCATTGCCATATGGAAGATCCCTAACCTATCGCTTTGCCCAGGTTAGCTTCTTCTCTGCCTGTCTGCTTGCAGATGTATATCCATTTACCGTAGAGGAGATGAAGGGAATAATTGCCCGTCATATAAGCAATTGGCTTAGGAAGGATATATTTGATGATAGTGGTTTATTAACTATAGGATATGGGTATCCAAATCTGATTATGGCAGAGGCATATAATGCACCGGGTTCTCCTTATTGGGGACTTAAAGTGTTTGCCATGCTTATGCTACCAGATGATCACCCTTTTTGGAGTGCAGAAGCTGCAGCTTTACCGAAACTTCCTGGCCTTAGTTCTCAGCCCTATGCTGATAAATTAATGTATCATTATGGTAATCATGTAACGGCATTTCCTGCTGGTCACTTTACTTACCCAGGCCATGGTCAGGCTGTAGCTAAATACGGCAAATTTGCCTATGATACCTGTTTTGGTTTCCATGTATCAAAATCCAACTATGGTATCTATGAGGCTGCCCCAGATAGTATGCTGGCATTTATCGTAGATGGATATTGCTATGTTAGAAGAAATCTTGAAGAAGGTCAGGTTGAGGCAGATAGAACCAGGACTGTTTGGATACCCTATCCAGGAATTAGGGTAGAAACGATAATCATTCCTGATGAGAAGGGGCATACCAGAAAGCATATAGTTCACTCAGAAATTCAGTGTGAGGTCTTTGATTGTGGTTTTTCTGTGGCTGGCAGAGATGAAGATAATGTTAATAGCAAAGAAACAGATAATAGTGTAACTATCTATAATAACTTTAGTAGTTGTACTGTTTCAGGAGAAGGAAAGCCTATGGTGTTAGGTACCAGTCCCAATACCAATGTGTTATATAGAAAAGCCTTGATACCAGCTATTAGATATACAATTAATAAAGGAAGTAATGAAATTTTAACAAGAGTAGATGTAGAGGTTAAAAGATAAGAGTTGTTAAGTCTTTAGTCTTAGTTACAAGGGTTGCCACTTATTTTCGTGACTTAGTCATGGGTTAGTGGCAACTGATATTATTAAAGAATTTTAAGCGTTTCGCAAACGAAACGCTCTTTTAATTGTATGGGAAGTTTCTCCGCATTACTATACAATTAAAAGCCATCTAGCAAGTAAGCAAAACCCTTACTTGCATTGCCAAAGCTGAGTATAGCAATAAGCCACTTTACAAGGGTTTTTATTTTTTGTAGAATGTTAATACCATGGGGTAAGATTTACTACTAAATAAAGAATGGGGCTTTTGAGAGAATGAAACTAAATCTTGAGGATGAAAAGATATCTAAGTTATTGTGGCAATTAAGTGTTCCTGCCATACTTGCCATGTTAAGTGGGGCTATTTTTAACCTGGTTGATCGTATCTATGTAGGTAAAATAAGTTCATATGCATTGACAGCGGTAGGAATTACCATGCCTATACAGATTATCCAGATGGCTTTTGTATTATTAATTGGAATCGGTACCTCAGCTTTAATTTCTATTAAATTAGGGGAAGGTAAGATTAAAGAAGCCGAAGACATCTTATATTTAGCCTTAAAATATATAATTATTTTCCTACTTGTTTTTTCAATAATATTTATGGCTTTGATGGATCAGATATTAGATTGGCTAAATATATCCCATGATGTATTACCTTATGCCAAAGATTATATAGCCATAGTTATAGTGGGTTCTATAATTGGAATCCCAGGATATTGCTTGAATAATTCTTTGCGCTCCATAGGTCAAGCTAAATTATCTATGAAGATTATAGTTATAACATCCATTATGAATATTATACTAGATCCTATTTTTATCTTTGTATTTAAACTAGGCATAGCAGGAGCTGCAATAGCAACGGTAATATCCCAGACAACATTAACTATTTATGTGATAGTCATATTTATAAGAAGAAAAGATTTGATTATTGGTTTAAAATTTAGAAAAGTTTCAAATGAAGGCCAGTTGTTAAAAGAAAGCTTGAAGATGGGATTACCATCTTTTAATGTACAGATACTGGCATCAGTTGTTAATCTATTTATCAACAATAGTTTGTTAAGATATGGTAGCGACTTTGATGTAGCTGCGATGACAATTATATCCAGTATCTATAGCTTTTATCATATGGTAATCACAGGTCTTGTCCAAGGGAATAATGCAATCTGTGGATATAATTGGGGAGCAGAGCGTTATGGAAGGGTTAAAAAATCCTTAGAGTTAACCCTTGCCTATTCATTTATAATATCACTGCTTCTGCTTATGGTTATTTTAATCTTTCCCCAATTGCTGGTAAGAGCATTTACGGATGAGCTGCCCTTAATAAAGGCAACTTCAGAAGGAATCAGACTTTATCTATGTATGCTTCCATTAATAGGACTGCATACCATCAGCTCACAATATTTTCAGGTTGTTGGATATATAAAACGTAGTAATGTGCTGGCGTTCTTAAGATATGGAATTATAATTGTACCATCTGTATATGTACTGGCTCCAAATCTAGGGGTTATGGGTGTTTATTTAAGTAATGCATTGTCTGATGGTATTGCGTCAATAATTGCTTTAGTTTATATAGTGTATGAGTTAAATAAATTAAAAAAATTAGAACAATCACTTACAGATCATCATACCTAAAAGCAACTAGGTAATTGATACCTGAGACTACAATTCCTCCGCCTATGAAATTGCCTATGGCAGCAACTGATAAGTTATAAGCAATATCTAATAATGAAATGTCTGCGCCACCAAAGAAAGCAATGAATAAGTAATATACATTGGCAACAACGTGTTCAGTTCCAGTTAGAACAAAGGCAGTAATAGCAAGCCATACAGAAATAATTTTACTGATGGTATCAGAGCAGCTATAGGCCAGACACACTCCTGTGGATACTACAATATTACAGAGGATAGCACTGAAAAATAATTTGCCTATGGGTAAATTTACTTTATGTATGGCCTTTTGTGAAACCAGTGCCATAACTGTTTCATTAAAAATGCCTGAACTATGTGTTAGCCAAGCTATTATCATTCCACCGATTAAATTTGTAAGAAGAACTGTAATTAAAATTTTCAAAATCTTAGTAAATTTAATTTGCTTTGTATATACTGATATCATAATCATGGTGTCACTGGTGAAAAGCTCTGCTTGCATCAATAAGACTGCCACAATTCCCACTGGAAAGACCAGTGCTCCTAAAAATTCACCAAGACCTGGATCTGCGGTAGCAGCAACCAGTTTTAAGTAGGCTATTGCACCTATAGCAATATACATGCCTGCAAGTAATCCTTGGAATGCTAATTTTAAAAATTTTTTATTTGCTTTATTATGGCTTTGATTTAACACATATTCTGATAATGATTTAGGTCCTAAATTTGACATGATAGATCCTTTCTAGTTTATTATGTAGTCAAGAATAATATTACGCCGTAGATTGCACACACTATTATTAATAAAGTGCCATAACCCAAACATTCATAATAGTATCATATTTGATGACTTTAGGAAAGGATATCTTTCGACATTATATATTAAAATTGACTATTTTTTCTGAGAACTATATAATGTATTAAGATTTAAAATATGTAAAAAAGATTGACAATTGATGGTATCAATAATATAATGTATTTCATACATTACATACTAAAATAGTATGAATTAAAAAGGAATAGATTATGACTAAGAAAACCATAGAAGATGATTTAATTGAAATATTTGAGAAGCTCCATAAAAACCCTGAATTATCCTATAAAGAATATGAGACTTCAAAAACCCTAAAGGGTATATTAAAGGAGTACGGAATAGAGATTTTAAATTTAAATCTGGATTCTGGACTAGTGGCAGTAATCAGGGGGGAGCATCCTGGACCTGTTATAGCTATAAGAAGTGATATTGATGCCCTACCCATACAAGAGAATACAGGGTTACCTTACCAATCATTGGTGTCAGGAATTATGCATGCCTGTGGTCATGATTTTCATATGACTTCAGTACTAGGGGCTGCCAGGTTACTTAATGAAAGAAGAAATGAGATCCATGGAACTATTAAAATCATTTTTCAACCTGCTGAAGAAGCACCAGGAGGGGCACAGCTTATTATTGATACTGGAGTATTAGAAGATGTCAAGGTTTACTTTGGTATTCATGCTACCCCATCACTCCCTGTTGGTACTGTGGGAATTGGTGAAGGCGCAGTGATGGCTGCGGTGGATAAGTTCTCAATTACGGTTAAAGGTAGAGGTAGCCATGCAGCCCATCCCAATGAAGGTATTGATCCGATTGTAGTTAGTTCAGCCATTGTTATGGCGGTTCAGTCTATCGTAAGCCGTAATATGGACCCCTTTTCCCAAGGGGTGGTTAGTATTACCCATTTAGAAGCTGGTAACACTTGGAATGTAATACCTGAGCAGGCTTATATGGAAGGAACTGTCCGGACAATGAAGCCAGAAGATAGGGTATTGTTCCAAAATCGCCTTAAAGCTCTTGCTATTAATGTAGCAGAGGCTTATGGGGCAGAGGCGGAATTTAATTGGCATCCTGGACCACCTGCGGTAATTAACGATGGGGAGTTGGCTGAATTATCCAAGAAGGTAGCAGAAAAAAATGGCTATCTAATTAGGGAAGCTTATAGATCCTTAGGAGGAGAAGATTTTAGTCTATATCTACAGAAAGAAAAGGGCATGTTTCTTAGAATAGGAACTGGTGGTGGATATCCAATCCATCATCCCAAGTTCAGGGTAGATAGAAAGGCAATTATGCCAACAGCCAAGTATTTAGCTGATTTAGCAATTGAGTATTTACAGGCTAATATTATAGCTTAATAAAAAAGCTATTTTGTATTAAAATAAGTATAATGATTAATAATTTAACAAGTGTAAATTTGACTAGTGTAGATTATAGTGTGAATTTTACTAAAGTAATTTACAAGGTGATTTTTACAAGCATATTAAGAAAGGGATGAAATATTATGAAGAAAGTTATAAAAAGATTACCAATATTGCTACTGGTAGCTGTATTTGCCTTTTTATTTACAGCTTGTGGCAAGGATGATAACAATAGCAATGATAACAACAATAACAACAATAACAATAGTAATACCAATAATGTAGGAAATAATGATAAGGTTGATAATGAGGATGTAACTCAGGAAGCCATTGTTAATGTAGGTGTAACTGATACATTCGGTTCTGTTAATCCCTTGTTACAAGATGGAACTGAGGTAGTAAAATATGCTACATCTCTTGCCTTTCTACCTTTGGTGGAACTAAATAAGGAGCTAGAATTTGTAGGACAGCTGGCAAGTAGTATAACAACAGAGGACAATAGGAACTTCATTATTAAATTAAAGGAAGATGCCAAATGGTCTGATGGAGAACCCATAACATCTGATGATGTTCTATTTACATTTTTGTGCTGGGCAAGTTCTGAGATAGGAAGTACTGGTATGTCCATAGAAAAAATTGAAGGTACTGGTGATGATGGATATGTAGAGCCAGGAGCAGACAGTATCAGTGGTGTAGTTGCTTTAGACGAAAAGACAGTTCAGATAACAACCAAATCTGAAATGGCCCTTTATTCCTTCCAGAATATATTCGGAAGATATATATTAATCTTACCAGAGCATGTTCTTGGGGATATACCTAAGAAAGACTTACTTACCTATGATTGGTTTAATAAACCGACCGTAGTTAGTGGACCATATTTTATTAAGGAAGTGGATTTAAATCACTATGTAAATTTTGAGGCCAATGAAAATTACTTTATGGGAGCTCCAAAGATTAAAAAATTAAACTTTAGAGTTGTAACAGCTAGCCAACTTCTGACTGGACTTAGATCTGGAGAAATAGATGTGGTTCAGCAAACTATGGGAGCTCTTCTACAAGAGGATTATGAAACCGTAAGATCCCTTGAAAATATTACAGTTTATGATGGTACGCCTATTACTCATCAATCAATTTTTATCAATACAGAAAATATAACAGATGTAAGAGTCCGCCAAGCAATTCAATATGGTATTGACAGACAGACAATTTTCCAAGATATTTTAAAAGGCAAGGGTGAAATTGTTGATGGATTTTTAGCCAGTGCTGGACCTTACTATGATGCAAGTTTAGTACCTACCTCCTATGATCCAGATAAGGCTAAGAGTTTACTAGATGAGGCAGCAGCTGATGGGTGGGATAAGAATACAGTCTACACATTTTATGTAAATAGTGGAGATACCACTTTTGTGCAAATTGCCAGCTTTATAACCGCACAGTTAGCTGATGTAGGAATTAAACTGCAAATTAAAACAGTAGATATCGCCAATTTATTATCAGTAGCAGGTAATGGTGAATTTGATATAATGGCAGTTCAATACACCTATGCACCAGTAGATCCATTTACAGATATTAGCTGGCTATTATCTAAAGGTGGATGGACAAAATATGAAAACAATGAAGTTACAGAAGCACTTATTAAAACCCAGACTGCCAGTGATATTAATGAAATTAAAAAGCAATATTTAATAGTAGATACCAAGGTACAAGAGGATGTTCCTATGATTTCTGCTTATGTAATCAGTGCTTTAGGAGCAGTCAATAATAGAGTAGTTAATGCTGTTCCTGATGTATACGGAACATTTATAAATGTTCATCAGTGGGAGATTATAAACTGATGAATAATTGGAAGAACGTAAGGGAGCAATGCAGATAATGCCAATATTACAGATAGAAGATTTAAAAATTGCATTCTTAAATGAAAAATCTCATAAGGTTGTCACTGATAATGTGAGTTTTTCAGTGAACAAGGGTGAGATATTATGTATTGTAGGGGAATCTGGTTGTGGAAAAAGTGTCACTGCATTGTCTATTATGGGCTTATTACCTTCTAATGCCCGAGTTCTAAGTGGTAGAGTATTATTTGAAGGCAAAGATCTGCTTCAGTTAAAGGAGAAAGAGTTAGATCAGATTAGAGGTAATGATATCTCTATGATTTTCCAGGATGTAATGAATAGTTTGAATCCTTCATTTACAATAGGTAATCAGATAACAGAGTCTCTGCGTATCCATATGGGATATGATAAGAAAAAGGCTAAAGATTCTGCCATCCAGCTTTTAGTTAAGGTGGGTTTGCCAGATGCAGAAGCTATAATGAAGAAATATCCCCATATGCTTTCTGGGGGAATGCGTCAAAGAGCCATGATAGCCATGGCTCTTGCCTGCAATCCTAAGCTTATAATTGCTGATGAGCCTACGACAGCCTTAGATGTAACAATACAATTGCAGATTATGCAACTATTACTGAGCCTTAGGGATGAACTCCAGATGTCCATTATACTCATAACCCATGATATTGGTGTGGTAGCTGAATTGGCAGACCGGGTTATAGTTATGTATGCTGGCCAATTTATGGAGGAGGCTCCAGTGGATTCACTTTTTGTAAAACCTGTGCATCCCTACACTCAGGCTTTGCTTAAATCAGTTCCTAGCATTTATGATAATCCTGATAAAGAACTGGCTTCTATCGAGGGGAATGTACCAGATAATTACTATATGCTTGAAGGCTGTCGATTTGCTGACAGGTGCCCCTATGCAATTGATTATTGTAGAGAAAAGCAAGGTTTTTGGGAAGTAGAAGAGGGACATTATGCTAGATGTAGATTGGCGGAGCCAGGAAAGGGGGAGCTCTAAAATGTCTAAAAATAAAACAAGAGAGCCTCTAATGGTGGTAGAAAGTTTAAAAAAATTCTATCCTGTGGAAACAGGTTTAAAAAAGAAGCAAAAAATAGTTCGGGCCGTAGATGGAGTGGATTTAGAGATATATGAAGGGGAAACACTGGGAATAGTAGGTGAATCCGGTTGCGGAAAATCTACCATAGGACGACAACTTGTAGCTCTGGAGCGACCAACTTCAGGGCGAGTTCTTTATATGGGTCAAGAGATATCCAGTATGCCTGAAAGTAAACTACGGAGTATGCGTACGGACTTTCAAATGATTTTCCAAGATACCAACTCCTCTTTAAATCCTAGGAAACAGGTATATGATATTTTAGCAGCACCAATGCTATATCATGGGATAGTAAAGCGGGCTGATTTAAATAAAGAAATCAATAGGCTATTAAACCTGGTAGGATTACCTGAAACGGTTAAAAACAGATACCCCCATGAGTTTTCTGGAGGACAAAGGCAGAGGATTGGTATTGCTAAAGCCTTATCTGTTAAGCCTAAAATAGTAGTATGTGATGAACCAGTTAGTGCCCTAGATGTATCAGTTCAGGCCAAGATTTTAAATCTTTTAAAAGAACTACAAGAGGAATTAAGACTGACCTATATATTTATAGGCCATGGGTTAGGGGCTGTCAATTATGTTAGTGACAGGATTGCAGTTATGTACCTGGGGAGAATAGTTGAACTGGCCGATAGTAATGAACTATTTAACAATCCAGCACATCCCTATTCACAAGCCTTGTTTGATGCTTCGCCATTACCCAATCCAAGGCTGCGCAATCGTGAAAGGATTGTATTAAAAGGTGAAATTCCATCAGCAACAGATGTGCCTTCAGGGTGTAGATTCCACCCCAGATGTCCTTATGCCCAGGATTCATGCAGAATAAACGATCCTTTATTGGAACCAATACACAAAGGAAGTAATCATCTGTCAGCGTGTCCGGTGTTAATAGATGGAGGAAAACGAGATGATTAAATATATTATAAAACGAATACTGGTAGCCATACCTGTATTATTGGGCATAACCATACTGGATTACTTAATAATGAGTTTTGCCGGTAGTCCTTTAGAGATGATGGTTGGGCCCAAAACATCCCAGGCTGCCCTAGAAGCTAAAGCTATCGCCCTAGGGTTAGATAAGCCAATATATGTACAATATCTAGTATGGTTACAGCAATTACTACAAGGTAACCTTGGATATTCTATAAAAAGTTATCAGCCAGTTTCTCAAATTATTGGAAGTCATATTGGACCTACGGTACTTCTTATGGGAACATCTTTAATTATCGGTTTGCTAATAGCTATTCCAACCGGTATATATAGTGCTGTTCATAGATATAAAAAACGTGATTATACTCTGGTAACCCTTTCTTTTTTAGGAAGTAGTATACCAAGTTTTTTTCTTTCATTGATATTTATATATTTTTTTACAGTCCGCCTAGGATGGCTACCCTCTAGTGGTATGGTTACAGCTGGTGGGAATGGTGGAGTAGGTGATATTATAAAGCATATGATTATGCCGGTTATGATTTTAGCTATATCCATTGCTGGGGTCAATATCCGTTATGTTAGAAGTGCTGTTTTGGAGATATTAGAAAAGGACTATCTGCGAACTGCCAAATCCAAGGGGATTGGACGGTTTTTAACTATTAATAAACATGCCCTGAGAAATGCTTTGATATCAATTGTAACCATAATTGGAATGCAGATACCATCTTTGTTTGGTGGAGCAGTAATAGTAGAGCAAATCTTTAGTTGGCCAGGTTTAGGGCTAATCACAATGAATGCCATAATTAACCGAGACTACCCTGTTATTATGGGGGTTTGTTTGCTTACAGCGGTTGTGGTGTTAGTAGCAAACTTGATTACAGACATTGTATATGCACTGGTAGATCCAACTATTCAGTATTAGTTATGGAGGAAATAGAGTTATGAAAATGAAAATAGAAGCAGAGGATATGCACCAAAGTACCTTGAAAATGATTGTAAAACGTTTTTTAAAACATAAGCTAGCAGTTATTAGCCTTTGCTTTCTTGGTATCATTACTATATTGTCCATACTAGCACCCCTTATAGCTCCTTATGATCCTAATCAAGTTTCTACATCCTTTAGTCAGCCCCCCTCATCCGAACACTGGTTAGGAACAGATCAGATTGGCCGAGATATGTTTAGCAGGTTATTATATGCAAGCCGAATATCACTTTTTGTAGGATTTGCCGTAACGATTATCTCAACTGCTATTGGAGTAATCTTAGGTCTGATATCTGGATATTTTGGAGGTTGGATAGATATTATTATCATGCATTTTACAGATGTAATTATGTCATTTCCATACATACTACTGGTACTTGTAGCTGCGGCTATATTTGAGCCAGGTTTATGGAATATAATAATTATTCTGGGCTTAGTAAATTGGCCGGGTGTAGCCCGCTTGGTTAGGGGCAATGTATTATCCTTAAGGGAAACGGACTTTGTTAAGGGAGATATAGTGGCAGGAATGCCAACGGCATATATTTTGCTATCTGAGATACTACCCAATACCATAGGACCTGTTCTAGTATATGCTACCTCCGTATTTGCTATATCTATACTGGATGAAGCAGCCCTTAGTTTTTTGGGTCAAGGAGTACAGCCACCAACTGCCAGTCTTGGGAATATATTAAATGGAGCGGAATCCATTACAATACTGACAAGCAAGTTTTGGCTGTGGATACCTGCAGGAGTGATTATAATATTACTAGTAGTTAGCATTAATTTTGTTGGTGATGCCTTGCGGGATGCTATTGATCCTACATCAAATTAAGTTAATACTACCTAATAGTTAGTTGTTCAATAAGGGGTGAGGTTAGTATGCGCAATATACTTAATTATCAAACATCCGAGTATGATTGTGGACCTACAACATTAGTTAATGCCATGCGTTATCTGTTTGAGAGGGAACAAATCAATCCGGAATTGCTTAAAGCAATATATTTATATACCTTGGATGCCTATAATGAACAGGGGGAAACAGGTAAAAAAGGGACATCACCGATGGCTATGAAGTTTTTATCCAGCTGGTTTAATCAATATGGTTTAACCAATAATTTTCCCATATCTTCTGAGTTTTTAGAAGGAGATAAAGTATATATTAGCCAGAATAGTCCCATAGTGGCCTGCCTTCAGCAAAAGGGAGTTGCGGTGGTTCGAGTATGGCTTGGAGAGGATGAACATTATATTTTACTAGTTACAGATGAGCATGGTATGATAGGAGCCTTTGACCCTTATTATGAGGAGAGTATTCCTGATAACTTAGACTATGTTGCTGTGACTGGACAACCACACAAAATTAATCGCATGATAAAATATGATAGAATGAATATGATAGAGAAAGCCACCTATGCTTTAGGAAGTATAGAAAAAAGAGAAGCAATGCTTATATACAATACTAAGGCGAGAAAGACACAAGATAATACTGTTGAATATGTTATCTAATGGCTCTAATAATGGGTACCTCAATTATAATATGGCGGGGTGCCCATTTTTATTGAAGTTATTATAATTGCATCTAACTCACCATTCAAACCTTTACTAAAAAAATACATTATGCTATAATCTGCTTATCACGCAATAAAATAGATATATAAAGAAGATAACCATATTATACTAATAATATAAAACAAAGCGTAAATTGTATGAAAGGAAGTCTTGAATATATAAAATGAAGCAGACTAATAACAAATTAAAAAACGATCTTACTATTATGATTAAAGGATTTTTAATTGGATCTTCCATGAGTGTACCAGGGGTCAGTGGAGGAACCATGGCAATCCTACTGGGGATTTATGATAAATTAATAAGCTCCATAAGTAATTTTTTAAAGGACATTAAAGGCAATGTGCTTTTCCTTATGAAATTTTGTATAGGAGCAGGTTTAGGAATAGGCTCCCTAGCTTTTGTTATAAAGTGGTTGCTGGAGACGTTTCCAATACCTATATCATTCTTTTTTCTAGGAGCTGTAATTGGCGGAATTCCTGCTTTAATAAAGAAGACTAAGGAAACTCGATTAAATATTGTATCAGCTATCTATTTTATAGTAGGCCTAATTTTAGTTATATCCATTGGATATCTCCCTAAGGGCAATATTAACATTGGTGAAGGTTCTGGAATAACCCAATATATTATGATACTAATTACTGGAATAGTAATCGCTTTAGCCTTGGTACTACCAGGGATTAGCACCTCCCATATGTTACTGGTTATGGGAATGTATGATAGGATGTTAGTAGCAATTACTGAATTTGATATTGTTTTTATAGGTGTCTTGGGAATATCCACCTTGATAGGTATTTTCCTTATTACTAAGCCTATTGAATACCTAATGAATAGGTTTACCCATCAGACCTATTGTATGATAATAGGATTTGTGCTAGGTTCAACTTCAGAAGTATTTAAAGAAAAAATAATCCCAGCAATTCCAAGGGATACTAATTATACCTGGTGGATATTAGCGATAATTATTTCTTTGGTAACCTTTGTTCTTGGATATTATGGTATATTATATTTATCCAGATTTTCAGATGATTAATTATAAATATATATGTATGGTCTCGTCAATTTGCCAATTCATAGATATAAGGGGAGCGAATTGACGAGTAATCTTTGTTTAGATTTTTATAAAAGATAAGTAGAGGATGATAGTATGAAAAGAATGATGTATAGAGCACAAATCAAAAAAGGTTCAGAAGAAGTGGCCTTAGATAATTTAAAGGCAGAAGTAAAAGCTAAACACTTGGTTGATGACGGGAAACTCATGACTATTTCTGCTTACAGATGGAAGAGCAATATTTTTCTTTATTATGAGTGTATAGAAGAAGATATTTATCCTGAAGAGATATTTACATCTTTGGATGAGTATATGGAGGACTGGCCAGGTAAGGATGAGTATCGTAAGTGGATACCCATGATAGATGTATTTCATTTTAATGCCCCTGCCAGTGTAGAACATTGGCGAAGAAAAGAGCCTGTGGAAGAGAGGGTTGGTAGAGTTGCCCACTTAAAGCCAGAGATGATGAGTAGCTATATCTATTATCATTATCAGTTACAGGAGGAGCGGGCTTTCTTGGGAGGGAAATATGAAATTATTGCCATGCATGAGAATTTACTCTTTGGCTACCAGGAGTTTCCCGCAGTAGTGGAAGAGCCAGTATTGGAGAAGAAATTAAATACATCGGGAACACCAAAAGATTGGAAAGACTCAAGGATGGATCTACATTTTCAACCTTGGGAGGACGGGCATCTTTATTTTAAACGTATTGAGCAGATATTTGCATATTACTAATTTAAAGTGTAGGTAGGTAATTGGAGAAATCATATGAATAAGTAAGGGAGCTTGCCAATGATTAAGAGTGAGATATCAGAGATAAAAAAGCAATTTAACCATGAAAATTGTGCCATTACCAAGGTAAGTGGTTGTTATGTGGATGGAGAAAAAGAAGTTAAAACTAAGTTTACACAATCCTTCTTGGGTTTACCAGAGGAGGAGACCTTTAAATATTTTGAGATATTTAAAAAGTCCCTATCAGGAACCTTAGGCAAAAATCTTATAAATATGGAATTTCCATTGGAGCAAGAATTTGAAGGGGGAACCCAGAAGTTTTTATTAAATTTAAGGGATAGTGAATTAAAAGATGAAGAGTTACTGGATGAATTTTACCAGAAGATAATAGAGACCTATGATTACACAGGTAATTATCTTATACTATTAATTTATTCAGCCTATGATGTACCAGGTAAGACCAAGGATAATATTTTAATGGATGACGCTTCTGATGAGGTATATAGTTTCATTCTTTGCGCAATTTGCCCTGTAAAGCTATCAAAACCGGGCTTAAGCTATTATGATGAGACTAATGAGTTTAAGAGGCGGATTCAGGACTGGGTAGTAGATATGCCGCTCAATGGTTTCTTATTCCCTGCATTCAATGATAGGAGTACGGATATCCATAGTCTGCTCTATTATTCCAAAAATTCTGAAGATTTACATAATGATTTTATTAAGCAGTTCTTAGGCTGTGAGGTACCCCTATCTGCTGGGGGCCAGAAGGAAATATTTAAGACATTGATAGAGGAGACTTTGGGCAATGAGTGTGAATATGAAGTTGTAAGAAATATTCATGATAAGTTGAATGAAATTATTGAAGAGAAGAAGGATATCCCCGAACCTATAATTATAGATAAAGCCGAAGTTAAAACTGTCCTATATGAAAGCGGCGTAGAAGAAGAAAAGCTTGCTATCTTAGATAAAAACTTTGAGGAAATAGCAGGCAATAATGTTGCCTTAGTGGCAACCAACCTTATTAATACAAAGACTTTTGAAGTAAAAACCCCAGATGTGGTAATTAAGGTTAACCCTGAAAGAACGGATTTGGTAGATACAAAAGTTATAGATGGTAGAAAGTGCTTAGTTATAGAAATAAACGATGCCGTAGAGGTAAATGGAATAAATATAAAGACCATATAGCCTTCTTATAATATTACTAATTAAAATGTTGACATTTGAATCAGCGTGTAGATAAATGAAACATGTGGAATTTGAAAGTTTTATAATTTTCAGATTCCACATGTTTTTTTTAGCCAAATATATCTTTAAGGCTGTAAAGTATATAGCAGCTGCTGATTTGTAAGCGCATTTTTGCTTCTAATTAACTTATAAAAATAATAATTGACAAATGGCTAAATATGTTTTATCATATACATGGAATTCATATAGAGATAGTATGAATTAAAAAGGTGAAAATTATTTATATAAATAATCTGTTTTTGGAAAGGTATATGGGAATGTTGAATATAAATGATATTAATAAATTAAATGATGAGAATAAAATTATGGATAAATATATAGATGATATAAATATGAATTTTAAGAATGCTTGTTGTTGCTCTTGCTGTAAATTTTATATGTGCCATATTGAATAATTTATTGCAAGTGCTAATTTCATGCTTATAAGTTTGTGTTCCATATTACTGAAGTTTAATTAGCTATCAGGTACTTGCTGTGCCTGTTTTTTTTGTCTTGATAATCATTTATAAAGGAGAGGTGGCTATCTAAGGATGGATATAAATTTTATTAATAGATTTACACCTATGTATATTGAGGCCGGTATCTTAACTATAAAAATTGCATTTATAGGAATTGTGGCATCAATAATAGTAGGATTTCTCTGTACTTTAATTAGATATTTTAGGTTACCAATACTCTATAGGATTGTACTGATGTATATAGAACTTTCACGGAATACCCCCTTGCTTATACAACTGTTTTTCCTTTATTTTGGCCTACCTAAGCTAGGTATTATGTTAAGTTCCGAAACCTGTGCTATCATAGGGCTAACTTTTTTGGGAGGCAGCTACATGGCAGAAGCTTTTAGAAGTGGTTTTGAGGCTATTCCCGATATACAGGTGGAAGCCGGGTTAAGTATAGGGCTTACAAAGTTTCAGATAATTAGATATATTTTGCTACCCCAGGCGATAGTTATATCAATCCCAGCTTTTTTAGCCAATATAATCTTTTTAATTAAGGAAACATCGGTTTTCAGTGCTGTAGCCTTGGCTGACTTGATGTTTGTAGCAAAAGATTTAATTGGCTTATACTACAAAACTGATGAAGCACTACTGATGCTTGTGGTTGCATATATGATTATTCTATTGCCAATCTCCCTAGTCTTTACATTATTGGAAAGGAAGTTAAGATATGCAGGATATGGGAATTAACATACTTTTTCAAGGTAGAAATTTAATAAGGCTTATTGAAGGATTATGGGTAACCATAAGGATTTCCCTAATTGCGGTGATCCTATCTATTATTCTTGGGATTGTTCTGGGTATGATTATGACTGTAAATAATCCCATAATTAAGCTTATAAGTAAAATTTATTTAGAGTTTGTTAGAATCATGCCCCAGTTGGTTCTATTATTTATAGTTTATTTTGGAATGACTAAAGCATTTGATTTAAATCTCTCCGCCGAATTATCAGCCATAATTGTATTTGCCATTTGGGGGACTGCAGAGATGGGAGATTTGGTAAGGGGAGCCCTAATATCTATACCCAAGCATCAATATGACAGTGGCAAAGCCATAGGTTTAACGGGTATTCAAATATATTTATACATTATTATTCCCCAAGCTTTCAGGCGGTTATTGCCCTTAGCAATCAATTTGGTAACAAGAATGATTAAGACAACATCCTTGGTTGTATTACTAGGAGTTGTGGAAGTGGTAAAGGTGGGGCAGCAGATAATCGAGTCCTCCCGTATAACATATCCGTCTGCCTCCCTTTGGATTTATGGATTAATATTTTTTATGTATTTTCTAGTATGTTACCCGATATCTAAGCTAGCAACAAAATTAGAAAAAGTCTTTAAAAGTTGAGGTGATATAGATGAATGACAATGAAGTTATACTGGAGATAAAAAATCTAAATAAAAGTTATGATCAGGTGCAGGTCCTTAAGGATATTTCTTTAGAAATACACAGAGGTGAAGTGCTTGTTGTGATTGGGCCATCAGGATGTGGTAAAAGTACCCTGCTTCGATGTATCAATGGCTTGGAACAGATACAGGGTGGGGAGATACTGCTAAATGGTGAACTTATCAGTAGTAATGTTAAAAATATGCATTTAGTAAGGCAGAAGATTGGGATGGTATTTCAAAGTTATGATTTATTTCCCCATATGACAATTATGAATAATATCTTACTGGGGCCGGTTAGGGGGCAAGGTAGGGATAAGAAGGAAGTGATAAAGGAGGCTGAGAAGCTATTGGAGAGAGTCGGCCTTTATGATAAGAAGGATGCTTATCCAAGACAGTTATCCGGTGGACAAAAGCAAAGGGTGGCAATTGTCCGTTCCCTATGTATGAATCCAGAGCTAATACTATTTGATGAAGTAACGGCAGCTCTGGACCCGGAGATGGTAAGAGAAGTGTTAGATGTAATGCTGGATTTGGCCAAGGAAGGTAGCACTATGGTTATAGTAACCCATGAGATGCAATTTGCCAGAGCTATTGCAGATAGAGTAATTTTTATTGATAAAGGTGAGATAATCGAAGAGGGTAATCCTAAGGAATTTTTCACCAATCCCAAAACCGAAAGAGCTAGGCAATTTTTAAACATTTTTGAATTTGACTCCCTATAAGGGGTTGAAGATAAATAGGTAGACTAATTACCAAGTAATAGAAGAAGTTAAAAAGCTAATAATTAAGAGAGATTAGAAAGGAATGGATATTTTATGAGAAGAAAAAAGATAATTACCTTATTACTTATGTTATCGGTTATTACCGCTGTCTTTATAGGATGCGGCAAAGCCAAAGAAAATGAAACCAGTGCCAATAAGACTGGCAAGGCTAGGACCTTAGATGAGATCAAAGAAAGTGGCACAATTAAGATAGGTGTATTTAGTGATAAGAAACCTTTTGGTTATGTAGATGAATTCGGTGAATTCCAAGGATATGATATTTACTTTGGTAATAGAATTGCAGAGGAATTGGGGGTAGAGGTGGAGTATATAGCCGTAGATCCTGCCAGCCGTGTAGAATTTTTAGTTACAGCGAAAGTAGATATTATATTGGCTAATTTCACAGTAACTAAGGAAAGAGCAGAAAAGGTTGATTTTGCCCTTCCTTATATGAAGGTTGCCCTAGGTGTAGTGTCACCTACTGATGCTTTGATAACAGATCCTACTCAGCTCAATGGTAAAACATTAATTATCTGCAAGGGAACAACAGCAGAGACATATTTTACAGAAAATTATCCTGAAATTAATCTATTAAAGTTTGATCAATATAGTGATGCCTATAACGCTCTGCTAGATGGCCGTGGTGATGCTTTCTCTACTGATAATACAGAAGTTTTAGCATGGGCAATAGAAAATGAAGGATTTCAGGTGGGAATCGATTCTATCGGAAACCTTGATACCATAGCTCCAGCTGTTCAAAAGGGGAATGCAGAGTTATTAGAGTGGTTAAACGATTTAATAGTAAAGCTAGGGGATGAGAGTTTCTTCCATGCTAACTATGAAGAAACCCTGGCACCAGTTTATGGAGATGCCGCTGATCCAGATAATTTAGTTGTTGAAGGGGGAGTTGTTGAGTAAGTTAACAGCGCAGAATTATGATTTATATATAGTTATAATCAGCTTGATAATATCCCTAGTATGGTATATACTTCCAAGTATAGACGCCTTTTTATAAAGCTTAGATAATTGCATAGCTATAGATATGCCTACTTACAGGATAGCAATTAACTAAGCAATTATAAAAGGGGGTAAAAAATTTATATGGAAGGAAGTGTATTGGGGATTGAATGAAGTGAAGAAACAAAGTTTGCTCCGTAATAAAGCTTTTATAATAGCAATACCAATTTTATTGGTTTCAGTTATTGTAGTAATTGCCTTATTGCGGAGCAATTCTTCTAATGGGGATGATTTATCTGAGGTGGCTTCAGATCTAGTAATGAAGGATGAAGAGAATTCCAGTAGTGAGAAGGATAGTGACGGAAAAGATAGTGATGGAGAAGATAGTGATGTAAGAGATAGTGATGGAGAAGATATTGACGGGAAAGATAGTAATGGAAAAAACATTGATGAAAAAGAAGAAAATAATAACTTGAAAGGTGAAAGCAAAGTGGATTTAGTAATTAATGTAGAGCCTAATAAAGCATCAACATTTAACGGTGGCAGGTTTGAAGGATGGGGGACCAGCTTATGCTGGTGGGCAAATAGAATAGGTTATTCTGATGTCTTAGCAGAAAAAGCTGCCACCTTATTCTACGATCAGGAACAAGGTCTGGGACTTAATATAGGTAGATATAATATAGGTGGCGGAGATGATCCTTCCCACAATCATATATTAAGGACAGATTCAGAAGTGCCTGGTTACTTATACTGGAATGAAGAAAGCCAAAGTTATGAATATGATTGGAATGCAGATTTCAATCAAAGAAATGTTGTATCTAAGATATTAGAAGTTAATAAGGATGCTATAATAGAAGGCTTCTCCAACTCACCTCCGTATTTTATGACTTATAGCGGTTGTTCCTCTGGCTCTTCCAGTGGCTGGGGAGATAATTTAAGAAATGATCAGTTTGAGGAGTTTGCCGCATATCTAGCTGATGTGGCACTTAATCTTAAAGAAAAGCATGGTATTTCATTTCAAAGTATTAGTCCTATGAATGAGCCTTATACTAATTACTGGCATGCTCATAGCAATAAGCAAGAGGGCTGCCATTTTTCCCAGGGGGAATCCCAGTCTAGGATTCTTATTGAATTAAGGAAGGCCTTAGATAGTAGGGGATTAGATGACATTATAATTGCAGGAACTGATGAAACAAGTATCGATACTCAGATAGATTCCTTTAAGGCTTTAAGCCCAGAGGCTAAAGAAGTTGTCGATCGAATTGATACCCATACCTATGGTGGTTCCAACCGTGCAGGGTTAAAAGCTTTAGCTGAAAATAGTGGTAAAAACCTATGGATGTCTGAAGTTGACGGCGGACATACTACAGGAGAAAATGCTGGTGAGATGGGTGCTGCCCTGTGGCTTGCCCAAAGGATTATTGATGATATGAATGGACTTATGCCATCGGCTTGGATCTTATGGCAAGTTATCGATAGTCACATATCTAAGGATGGTTATAATGGCAATAGAGATACGGGAATGGTTAATATCTCTGGAGGATATTGGGGAACAGCTGTAGCCAACCATGATACAGAGAGTATTATTTTAACAAGAAAATATTATGGATTTGGTCAATTTACCCGATATATTCGTCCAGGTTTCACCATAATAGCCTCCAGTGCTAGTTCTTTAGCAGCCTATGATAGAGATAATAATAGGCTAGTAATTGTAGCTATCAACACGTCAGCCAGTGAAAAGGTTTATGACTTTGATTTATCAGGTTTTGATTCAATTGGAGAGAAGGTAGAAGTTATACGGACCAGTGGAAATTCTAGAACCGGTGAGAATTGGAAGGAGTTAGATCCACTTGATACATATGAAAGAGGCTTTTTAGCTACCTTAAAAGAGAACTCCATAACCACCTTTATCTTAGACAAGGTTATATATTCAGAAAATAACTAGCTAATTATTATTGATTAAACCAAGAGAACTATTGGACAGTTATTCTTCAATCTGTTATATTTATAATATAGTTTGGACTATATTTATAATATAGTTTGGACTATATTTAAAGTAATATAAGAGGGAGAATAATGAAGGATAAGATAAGAAATTTATTGACTGGAAGATATGGTATTGATCAGCTAAATCGATTTTTATTAAGTTTTTCCTGTGTTTTATTGATATTGGCCGTATTTGTTCGTGGGGCTAATATATATGGGGGTATTTTTGTACGTTCAAGTGCCCTGTTTGCCCTATTAATTTTTTATTATCGTATGTTTTCAAGAAATTTTAGTAAAAGGCAGCAGGAAAATAATCTGTATCTAAAATATAAGGATAAACTATTATATGGCTTTAAAAAGATTAAATATAAACTTGAACAAAAAAAGACCCATCATATTTATAGCTGTCCAGAATGCAAGCAAAGAATACGTATTCCCAGGGGAAAAGGTAGAATACAAATCACATGTCCTAGATGTCGTCATCAATTCATTAAAAAGAGTTAAAATGTATGAAAGAAAAATTAATGTATAAACTGTAAATGTACTATAACCTTGATGTACTTAATTCTGTAATTATGCTATTGACCAATGATGCTCTATTTAAACACTGCTGAAAGGAGTAGACACATATGGGTAATAAAGTAGTTGATCTAAGTAAAACAGTATATGAATTATGTAGTACTAATCCTGAGATAATCGATATCTTGATAGAACTGGGTTTTAAAGATATCGCTAAACCAGGGATGCTTCAGACAGCAGGAAGGATAATGACCCTATCTAAAGGAGCAGCCATGAAGAAGATTGATTTAAATACCATTAAAGAAACATTTAAAAACCATGGCTATGAAATAGCTGAATAGGAGGAATGTGATATGAGCGAAACTATTAATAACAGGGAATACCGGCAAAATGTAATCAAGAACATTATTTTACAGTTGCAAGAAGGAAAAACAGTGGAGGAAGTTAGGCCAATATTCGAAAAAGCATTTGATGGAGTATCTGCTAAAGAAATATCAGATGCAGAGCAGGCACTTATTGCTGAGGGGCTTCCTATAGCAGAAGTTCAAAGATTGTGTGATGTCCATGCAGCCGTATTTAAGGGGTCAATCGAAGAAATCCATGCAGAAAAGGATTTGACTAAGATACCTGGGCATCCTGCTAACACGATGATTCGTGAGAATCGGGCTATAGAGCGGATTATTAAGAAAGAGATTGGACCCTATGTTGAGGAATTAAGTGATAGTGACAATATAGCCAACTTGCTAAAAGGTTTCCAAAGTTTAAGTAAAATAGAAATTCATTATCTTAAGAAAGAAAACCTCCTGTTTCCTTATATGGAGAAATATAATATTACAGCTCCTCCTAAAGTTATGTGGGGGGTGGATGATGAAATCAGAGCCCAAATTAAGGAGATTATAAAATTACTGCAGGAAAAGACCATAAATCCAAAAGAACTACGTGAAAAAATTGATACTGTTATAGAACAGGTAAGGGAAATGATATTTAAGGAAGAGAGTATCCTATTACCCATGGTAATGGAGACCTTGACCGAGGATGAGTGGAAACATATAGCTGATGAAAGTGGAGAAGTTGGATTTCTTGTGGATAAAGTACCGGTTTGGACCCCAAGTGGTGGACAAAACAAAGATGTGGCAGATACTAAGAAACCCAAGGGAGATAAAAAGGGAGAAGTTGTATTACCCAGCGGAAGTTTTACTATAGATGAATTAACAGCCATGTTAAATACACTTCCCTTTGATATAACCTTTGTGGATAAAAATGATATGGTCAAATACTTCTCTCAGGGGAAAGAGCGGATATTCTTACGGAGTACAGCAGTCTTAGGAAGAAATGTCTCCAACTGTCATCCACCGGGCAGTGTTAATATAGTCGAGCAGATAGTTATAGATTTTAAAGAAGGTAAGAAAGATCATGAAGACTTCTGGATACTCATGGGTGATAAATATGCCTTAATAAGATATTTTGCTGTAAGGGATGAAAAAGGTGAATACCTTGGTGTATTAGAAGTAACTCAGAATATTAAACCTATCCAAGAAATCACAGGGGAGAAACGCCTAGTATCTAAGGAGTAAGTGCCTAATACTTATAAAAAATTATAGTCTCAGAAATTTAAGCTGAGGGTAAGTTATCTTATAAAACTTGCAGAGAGTATGGAAGGGGTTGTTGCAAATTAGAGGGTATACCTATGTAGCCCATATCTATGCAACAACCCTTTTCCTTAATCTATCTTGGCTAAGACAAATCAATTATCTATCTATTTGAACTAATCTGCTGGATATCTTCACCGCTTAGGGATTCTCGCTCTAAGAGATGTTCTGTAATATCCTCCAATAAATCTATATTATCATAAAGTAACTGTTTGCTTTCTTGATATAGTTCTTTCATTAATTCACGGCATTTTTTTATTAATTTTTCATCATAGCTACTCTCCAAGGTATCTATACTGAATAAACCTAAATCCTGATCCATACCAAATTTATTAAGATATTCTAGAATTTGTGATGAGGCTTTTTGTATATCGTTGCTAGCCCCTGTGGTAATCTCCTCTTCACCAAAGATTAATTCTTCGGCAGCTCTTCCAGCTAAGAGAACCTGTATACTGGCAAGAAGCTGGCGCTTACTACGATATAAGGTGTCTTTAGGAATACTTAGATTAAAGCCTCCTGCTCCTTTAACACTGGGGATTATGGTAACCTTAGAGATATAATGTTCTGGTAGGAGGAGTTTGGTTACTAGGGCATGACCGGCTTCATGGTAAGCAGTTACTTTCTTATCATGACCACTAATATAACTTCTATCCTTTCTTGGTGCCCCTGCAATAACTGTATAAAAGGCCCTATCAATTTCTTCTTGACGGATGGCCGATTGATTTCCATTGGCTGCAAGAATTGCTGCCTCGTTTAGCAGATTCTCTAGCATAGCGCCACTAAAATAAACGGTGGATTTTGCCAGGGAATCTAAATCTACATCATCAGCCATAGGTTTATCTTTAGTGTATAGGGAAAGTATTTTCTTTCTGGAATTTATATCAGGTAATCCAATCTCGATCTGCCTATCAAAACGGCCAGGACGTAGCAAGGCTTCATCTAAGGTATCAATTCGGTTGGTAGCACCTATGACAACAATACCTTGATTATCATTAAAACCAGACATTTCTGTAAGTAAGGCGTTGAGGGTCTGATCCCGCTCGTCATTACTGGCAGATACACTTCTTCCTCTTTTCTTACCAATGGCATCAATCTCATCTATAAAAATAACAGCCTTTTCGTTCTTTTTGGCCTTCTGAAACAAAGACCTGATCCTGCTAGCACCAACTCCTACATACATCTGAACGAAATCTGAGCCACTCATAGCATAAAATGGAACATTGGCTTCTCCAGCGATTGCCTTAGCCATTAAGGTTTTCCCAGTTCCAGGAGGACCATAGAATAAAAGCCCTTTTGGCATTCTTGCTCCCACGGCAGCATATTTTTCTGGTTGCCTTATAAAGTCGATTATATCTTCTACCATAGACTTAGCTTCAGCATTACCAGCAACCTTATTTAAGGTAATAGGCTCACTGTTTTTTTCCTTCTTTTTGGCATCTATAATTAAACTTTGATTACTACTATTTCTTCGAGAAAACCATAATATCCCTATGGCAATTATGGCTATAAATATAAGACGAAGTCCATTGATGATCCAATGATCTTCCTGATATTTAATAGCTATATCATTTAACAAAAGAAATTCTGTAAAATTATCTGTCTTATGCATATCTTTAAACCTAACAAGATAATATTTTATATTAATTTATAACATATATCTACAGAAAATTACTGGAAAGAAGGTTATATGTCAATTAACTATTGCTATTTATTGAAAATATAGTAAAATATACCTATATATAGTTTTAAATTGTGTTTACGTTTAAGGAGCTAATCCCACTAATAATCTGGGCTTTATTATTTGATTTAAGATACTATATTTGATTACCAGTTATCTGGCTTAGGTGAAAGGTATGATGCAATATGAGTAACAATAAAAATCATAATTTAGATAAAAAGATTAGGACTATGGATGACCAGTTGTCAGATTTTTTGCATATTAAAAATAAAATCAATCCCTTAACTGCAACAATAAAAATCATACTGATTTATCTTATCACTGGAGGCCTTTGGATATTATTTTCTGATACTTTACTTTTTAACATTACTCCTCAGGAGTCATTACCTAGAATGCTACAGACATATAAGGGATGGTTTTATGTATTAATTACAGGTACAATTTTCTTTTCTATAATATATAAAAATTTTGTCAGATATCGAAAAGCTATTGATAAAATTTATGAGGGCTATGAAGAACTGACTACACTTAATGAAGAGGTAATTGCTTTGGACGAAGAATTGTTAGCACAGAATAAAGAGTTACGAGAAAGCAGAGAGGCACTTATTG
The DNA here is from genome assembly GCA_012519565.1 of Clostridiales bacterium. Classification (GTDB taxonomy): domain Bacteria; phylum Bacillota; class Clostridia; order Lachnospirales; family Lachnospiraceae; genus Mobilitalea. The sequence continues at coordinate 26,315 of JAAYPX010000105.1, forward strand.
AAAGCGAGAAAGAACAGGAATATATGGCTTATTATGATTGTCTTACTGGCTTACCTAATCGATTTAAATTTGAAAATGAAGTAGATAATCTGATTATATGGGCACAGAAAAATAATGAGAAACTTGCCATGCTATATTTAGATATTGATAATTTTAAAAATATTAATGATACATTGGGCCATCGTGCTGGTGATAAATTATTGCAATATTTTTCTGGGGTATTAAATGAGTTTATAAAGGAGCCTAATGTTATTGCTAGACTGGGTGGAGATGAATTTGCAATTCTCCTTACAGAAGCAGAAGATATGGATTATATCCGCGGAATAGCTAAAAAGTTGCTGGATTATTTTAGAAAGCCATGGGTGACTGAAACTACAGAATTTTATATTTCAGTAAGCATTGGGGCTACAATTTATCCAGATCATGGATTGGATTGCTCCACTTTGATGAAAAATGCAGATACAGCTATGTATCAGGCAAAAAGCACTGGTAAGGATAATTATGCTCTATTCACCTCTGATATGCACAAGAAAGCTTTAGATTATATTAATCTGACCACTGATCTAAGAAGGGCTATCAAAAATGATGAGTTTATGTTATATTATCAACCAAAGTTTGAAGCTGGCAGTGAAAGAATGGTGGGAGTAGAAGCGTTAATTCGTTGGAATCATCCAGTTAATGGTATAGTTATGCCTAATTCTTTCATACCATTTACAGAAAAAACTGGCTTTATCAATTCCATATGGCAATGGGTATTGAGGGCAGCTTGTAAACAGATAAGAGAATGGAAAGACAAAGGATATAGGGATGTAATCTTGTCGGTTAATGTCACAGGCAACATGATAAGCGACTGTGGTTTTTTTGAAACCTGTCAAAGTATAATAGAAGAATATAATGTAGAGGGTAATGATATAGAATTTGAGATAACCGAAACTGTAGTAATGGAGAATATAAGTAAGGCAATAGATGTATTGCAGTTGCTTAAGGGAATAGGAGTAACAATAGCCTTAGATGATTTCGGTTCCGGTTACTCATCATTAACTTATCTGAAGAAATTACCTATTGACATTGTAAAAATTGATAAAGATTTTATTATAAATATAGTAAATGAAAAAGATACAGCTTCTATCTTTAAATTTATTATAGAACTGTCCCATAGTATGGGGTTAAAAGTTGTTGCAGAGGGTGTAGAGACCGAGGAACAGTTAGATTATGCCAGAAGATTTAATTGTGATATAATCCAAGGCTTTTATTACAGCCAAGCTATCCCTGCATGCGATATCGAAAAATTATATCTTGGTGTATAAGGTATATAAATTAGAAGTAATGGGATATACAATTATAATGTAATAGATGGAGAAAGAGATTATAAGATAATCCATATATAATTTATTGTATTAGTGGTATAATTGGGGTTGAGACATAAAACTAAGGATGGATCTTGTATAATGTATGGATTTATTTATAAAACTATATTAGGAAAAGTACTAATAGTAGAAGATGGACAGGGAATTATTAAATTAGATTTAATGGATGATTGCCATGAAACTAATGAAGACATAAATATAATACTTAAGGAAACCAATACTATAGCTGAAGCTTATAAGCAGCTTAATGAATATTTGGATGGGAAAAGGACAGAATTTACAGTAGCTTTAAATCCACAGGGAACAGATTTTCAGAAAAGAGTTTGGGATGCCCTACGAAAAATACCTTATGGAGAGACCAGAACCTATAAGCAGATTGCTGAGGCAGTAGGCAGTCCAAAAGCTTATCGGGCTGTGGGTATGGCAAATCATTATAATCCAATACTGTGTATGATACCCTGTCATAGAGTTATCGGCTCTAACGGTAAATTAGTTGGCTTTGCCAATGGTTTATCAGTTAAAGAAAAGCTTTTGACATTAGAAAGTAAGACATATCAATAGCAAGGAGAGTATTTAGTATATGAATAAAGAATGGTCATTGGAGGCATTATATAAAGGTTTTGATGATAAAACTTATATGGAGGACAAGAAGAAGTTAGTTGCCCTAATTAATGATATTAGCAGGTTTAGTGATACCTTGTCCCAGGGAAGTAAAGATGAGGAAGCAGATTTACTAAAAGCAATAGATTATCTAGAGGAGTTTGATATATTAGGTAAAAAGCTTAGTTACTATGTACAGCTAAAGCAATCTGTCAACACCTCTGACGGGGAAATTATGAATGAAATGAATAATATTGAAAAATCCCTAAGTGAGATTTCTAAACCTCTAACTATAATACAAAAGTTTATAGCAGGAATTGAAGACCTGGATAAATATCTAGTTAAATATCCAAAGTTAAAAGAATATGAATTCATACTTGCTGAGATGATACAAGAAGCAAAGTATCTTCTAAGTGATGATGTAGAAGATGTAATTGCTAAATTAAATATTTCTGCTGGTTCAGCTTGGAGTAATATGCAAAACTATATGACGTCTACTTTGGAAGTAGAATATAGGGATAAGCTTTTGACATTGCCTGAAATCCGTAACATGGCCTATAGTGCAGATCCTATGGTTCGTAAAGATGCCTATGAAGCAGAGCTTAAAGCCTATGAGAAGATTAAGGATGCCGTAAGTTATTCATTAAATAATATTAAAACTCAGGTAAATACCGTATGTAAATTACGGGGATATGAATCTCCCCTGGAGATGACCTTGATACAGTCCAGAATGAAAAAGGAAACACTGGATGCTATGCTAGAAGCGATTAATGAATATATGCCAGTATTCCGTAAATATCTAAGACATAAGGGGACATTGCTAGGCCATGATAATGGGCTTCCTTGGTATGATATGTTTGCCCCATTGGGGGAAAGTAATCGCAGTTTTACTGTGGAGGAAGCTAAGGAGTATCTGTTAAAGCATTTTAGTGGTTTCTCTAAGGATTTGGCAGATATGGTGGAAGAAGCCTTTGATAATGAATGGATTGACTTTTATCCGAAGAAGGGGAAAGTTGGTGGAGCTTTCTGTGAAAACATTCCCTTTATTAAGCAAAGCCGTATCTTAACAAACTTTACAGGGTCATTAAGTGATGTAATAACCTTAGCCCATGAACTGGGCCATGCCTATCATGGTCTGCATATAGAGGAACATCTGCCACTAAATACTGAATATAGCATGCCAGTAGCAGAGACAGCTTCAACTTTCAATGAGACCATTATAATGGAGGCTGCTATTAAAGAAGCCAGTGGCAATGAAAAGATGGCCCTGATAGAAAGTCAATTGCAAGATGTTACCCAGATTATAACAGATATTTATTCCAGATATCTTTTTGAAACTGAGGTTTTTGAGAAGAGCAAAACGGGCTTCCTCTTTGCAGATGAGTTAAAGGAAATAATGCTGAATGCTCAGAAAGAAGCCTATGGTGAAGGACTTGATTCCAACTATCTACATCCGTATATGTGGGTATGTAAAGGTCATTACTATTCAACAGATATAAGCTTTTATAACTTCCCATATGCCTTTGGCGGATTATTCGCCCGGGGGCTCTATGAGAAATATAAGGTGGAAGGTGAAGAATTTATTCCTAAGTATCAGGCTTTATTAAAGTCTACAACCATTATGAGTGTAGAAGATGCAGCAGGAATTGCTGAAATCAACCTAGAAGATCCACAGTTTTGGAGAACCAGTCTAAAAGCTTACGAAAAATTGGTAGAAGAATTTATTAAAATATCTCAAAATTAAATATTTATAAAAAATGGCCTGTGATACTTTACAAGAGGCCCCAATATTTACCTAATGGATTTACTATATTTTAAATACGACATTTTACCTTATAGGAAGTAAGTGGCTAGCAATAATCACATAAAAATATTAATATATCAGATAATAAAATAAGAATTCATTCATTATACTTTTAAGTATCTGGAAAGGAGTATTATTATGAGTCTGATTGATAATGAGCATTCCTTACCTGTGGGGCTAGGCATGCGTTTGGCTTTAGACATGAAAGCAATGACTAACTTTGTGAATTTGCCGGAAGGTCAAAAAAAGCAATTGGTAAGTTATATTGAAGGTTCGACAACAGGGGATGAAGCGAAACAAAGGGTAACAGAAGTGGTATCAAGTTTGCGAGAAGGAAATACCTTTCGTTGAATTGCAGTTTAATTGTACAAGATTAGAGAATAGTAAAAATGATCTGATAAAAAGTAACTTGGGTTTTGTCTAAAATAGGCAAAACCCAAGTTCTTATAAATAGCTATCTTTTATTACCCATAAAAAATAATGCAACGGTTCCTGGGCCAGAATGGGCACCAATGGTAGGACACACATAGTTTATTAATATATCATTAATACCGTAACGCTCTTTTACTAAAGAGGCTACAAATTCGGCGTCTTCTAGGCAGTCCCCATGGCTTATAAAGACTGTATCATTTTGATCCCGATAGCCGTCAAGACGGGCTTCCATATTATCGACCAAGCTAATGAGAGCTTTCTTTCTACCTCTAACATTGTTCAATGGTATTAAATGACCTTCATTATCTACATGTAGAACTGGCTTAACATTTATTAAGGTCCCAATTATGGCTGAGGTTTTGGAAACACGGCCGCCTCGGTGTAAGTGATGTAAATCATCTACGGTAAATATATGGCATAGATTTAATTTATTTTCTTCTAGCCAGCTGGCGATTTCATCTAGGCTCTTACCTTTTTCTTTTAATTGAACAGCTTTATGGACAAGGAGTCCTTCACCTAGAGAAGCGCAGAGGGAATCAACCACTGTTATCTTTATGTCAGGATTCTCTTCGCACATTTCTCTAGCTACAGTAGTAGCAACAGAGCAACTGCCACTAAGCCCAGAAGAGAAAGCTATGTGTAATATATCATAACCCTGGTTAATTAAACGGGTGAAGATCTCTTTGATAGTATCAGGGTTAACCGCCATAGTCGTAGGCATTGCACCATTTCGCATTTTGTTATAGAATTCTTTTTCAGTAAGAATGTTTTTTTCTCCATATACAATATCATTAAAACTATAGTACAAAGGTGCGACGTTGATATTATGTTTGGCGAGATAATCCTGTGGTAAATCACAGGTTGAATCCGTAGTAATTACAAAATTTTTCATATAAATACCCACCTTCCATATACGCTCGTATTATTAAAATTATAATTAATATATAAGTAGTTTTAATTACGATATGATATATTATACCATAC
>JAAYPX010000106.1 GCA_012519565.1 Clostridiales bacterium
ATGGAGAATACGTCCTCAACAGGCATTAAGAAAGGTTTGTCTGTCTCTCTTTGTGGATCTGGAACCCATTTATCAACAGCTTCCATTAACTCAAGGATCTTATCTCCCCACTCACTGTTAGGATCTTCAAGAGCCTTAAGAGCAGAACCTCTAATAATTGGTGTATCATCACCAGGGAACTCATACTCATTTAATAACTCTCTGATTTCCATTTCTACTAATTCAAGAAGTTCCTCGTCATCAACCATATCACATTTGTTCATGAATACAACGATGTAAGGAACACCTACCTGACGGGATAGAAGGATATGCTCTTTAGTCTGAGCCATAACACCATCTGTAGATGCAACAACAAGGATAGCACCGTCCATCTGAGCAGCACCAGTGATCATGTTTTTAACATAGTCAGCGTGTCCTGGGCAGTCAACGTGTGCATAGTGTCTGTTAAGTGTCTCATACTCAACGTGAGAAGTAGAGATTGTAATACCTCTTTGTCTCTCTTCAGGTGCTTTATCGATATTCTCGAATGCTACAGCTTCTCCTGTGCCATATCTAATATGCATGGTCTTAGTAATTGCTGCTGTTAATGTAGTTTTACCATGGTCAACGTGACCAATGGTTCCAATATTAGCATGTGGTTTGCTTCTTTCAAACTTAGCTTTAGCCATTTTACAATGTCCTCCTTTAATATAAATGCTTTAAGCACATATTATAATTTCTTAAGAGCTACACTCTTAAGTTATACTTCCAGCATTTCACTGGAAGTTCGCCCACCAGAGCTTGGTCTATAATTCCTCTATGCCTAATTATATTTCAACTTAGAAATATTTTCAAGCTTTAAATATTAGAATATACACAAATTTAATCTTTTATTATTAATTACTACTCTTTGCTGATAATACTTTTTCTTGTACGTTCTTTGGTACGGGTTCATATTGAGCAAAGTACATAGCGTAGCTACCACGTCCCTGAGTTCTTGAACGAAGAGAGGTTGCATAACCGAACATTTCTGCTAATGGAACAAATGCTTTAATTTGCTTTGAACCATTGATATCTTCGGTACCTTCTATACGTCCACGACGGGAGCTGATATCACCAATTACGTCACCCATATAGTCATCTGGAACAGTAACCTCAACTCTCATGATTGGCTCAAGAAGAATTGCATCTGCTTTACGCATAGCATCTTTAAACGCCATGGAACCTGCAATCTTAAATGCCATTTCACTGGAGTCAACTTCATGGTAAGAACCATCAAAACAAACTGCTCTAATACCAAGTACAGGATAACCACCTAATATACCAGCTTTAGAAGCCTCTTGAATACCAGCATCAACAGCAGGGATGTATTCCTTAGGAATAGCACCACCCACAATGTTGTTTACGAATTCATAAGTCTGCTCTGCATTAGCATCAATAGGCTCAAAACGAACCTTACAGTGACCGTACTGTCCACGACCACCAGACTGCTTAGCATACTTAGAATCCACTTCAACAGACTTAGTGATGGTTTCTTTGTAAGCAACTTGAGGAGCGCCAACATTAGCTTCTACATGGAACTCCCGAAGAAGTCTGTCTACGATAACCTCAAGATGAAGCTCGCCCATACCTGCAATAATTGTTTGACCTGTTTCTTCATTGGTATATGCCTTAAAGGTAGGGTCTTCCTCTGCCAATTTAGCCAAGGCCTCACCCATCTTATCTTGACCTGCTTTAGTCTTAGGCTCAATAGCCACATTAATAACAGGCTCAGGGAATTCCATTGACTCTAGTATAACAGGTGCTTTCTCATCACAGATAGTATCACCTGTAGCTGTAAATTTAAATCCAACAGCTGCTGCTATATCTCCTGCATAAACTCTTTCAAGATCTTGTCTCTTATTAGCATGCATTTGAAGAATACGGCCAACACGCTCTTTCTTATTCTTAGTAGAGTTTAATACGTAGGAACCTGAAGCTACGGATCCAGAGTAAACTCTAAAGAAGGCCAACTTACCAACGAATGGATCCGCCATAATCTTAAAGGCTAATGCTGCAAAAGGTTCATCATCAGAAGATTTTCTACTTATTTCATTGCCTTCTGCATCAAAACCTTTGATATCTTCAACATCAGTAGGTGCTGGTAGATATTCGATAACAGCATCTAGAAGTTTTTGTACACCTTTATTTCTATAAGCAGAACCACAAAGTACTGGGATAATATCACCACTAATTGTCGCTCTTCTTAATGCTGCCTTTAATTCTGCTTCTGTAGGCTCTTCACCTTCAAGATATTTCTCAATTAAATCATCATCTGTTTCACAGATTGATTCAATCATTTTAGCTCTATATTCTTCAGCTAGTTCCTTCATATCTTCAGGAACATCTTCAATTGCTATATCATTACCCATATCATCTTTATAATAGTAGGCTCTCATCTCAAATAAATCGACAACGCCTTTAAAAGTATCTTCTCTACCGATTGGTAATTGAATAGCAACTGGATTTTTGCCTAATCTGTCTTCAATCATTTTAATAACATTGAAGAAATTGGCACCAGTAATGTCCATTTTATTAATAAAGGCCATTCTTGGTACATTGTATTTGTCAGCTTGACGCCATACAGTTTCAGATTGTGGCTCAACACCACCCTTAGCACAGAATACACCTATTGCTCCGTCCAATATACGAAGAGAACGCTCTACCTCTACGGTAAAGTCTACGTGTCCGGGAGTATCGATAATATTAATACGATGCTCTAAAGCGCCAGGAGCTTTCTTGTGCTCTTTTTCTAAAGTCCAATGACATGTGGTCGCCGCTGATGTGATTGTGATACCTCTTTCTTGTTCCTGCTCCATCCAGTCCATGGTTGCAGTACCCTCATGAGTATCACCAACTTTGTAATTGACACCGGTATAATATAGAATACGCTCTGACAATGTAGTTTTACCTGCATCGATATGAGCCATTATACCAATATTTCTAGTTCTATCCAAAGGATATTCTCTTCCTGCCAAGGATAATTCCTCCTTAATTTTTGACAAAGAATAATTAGTATCTATTCTTAATAATTACTTCCGTAATATTTATCTGATATAATTACAGTAGTATTCTGTTAATTATCAAGAATTAAAGAAGAACATGCTGTGATAAACTCTTACCATCTATAATGAGCAAATGCCTTATTAGCCTCTGCCATCTTATGCATATCTTCTTTTCTTTTAACAGCTGCACCAGTATTGTTGGATGCATCTATAATTTCATTTGCAAGTCTGTCTTGCATAGTTTTCTCGCCTCTATTGCGAGAGAACATTGTTAACCAGCGTAGAGCCAAAGCCTGTCTTCTCTCTGGTCTAACTTCAACTGGAACCTGATAGGTAGCACCACCAATACGTCTTGCTTTAACTTCTAAAACAGGCATAATATTATTCATTGCCTCTTCAAATACTTCAAGGGCATCCTTACCTGTCTTTTCAGCCACTTTTTCAAAAGCACCGTATACGATGTTCTGCGCTATCCCCTTCTTGCCATCTAACATAATATTATTGATTAGCTTCGTTACAACTTTGCTGTTGTAAATAGGATCTGCTAACACATCTCTTTTCTGTATATGTCCTTTTCTTGGCACGTTTCTTCCCTCCTTAACTATTTATTCAATTAATTCATCGGTACTCACAACTGCTGTAACATTTATGCTAACAAAAATGTTACAGGCAACAAATTGTGCTCGTGCTCAGTTTAACTTCGTTTTCCAATAATTTGTACCCACAGAATGCAAATTAAAGGGAAATAAAAAATTAATCCGGCACTTAACTCAATTCATTCCAAACAGCTATTATTTCTTAGCTTCTTTAGGCTTCTTAGCACCATATTTAGATCTGGCTTGCTTTCTATTAGCAACTCCAGCAGTATCCAATGTACCTCTAATAACATGATATCTTGTACCTGGTAAATCCTTAACCCTACCTCCTCTAATAAGAACAACACTATGCTCTTGAAGGTTGTGGCCCTCACCAGGGATATAACTTGTTACCTCGATACCATTGGAAAGACGAACTCTGGCAATCTTACGAAGCGCTGAGTTAGGCTTCTTAGGTGTTGCAGTTCTAACAGCTGTACAAACACCTCTCTTTTGAGGAGAAGAAACATTTGTAGTCTTCTTGTTAAGAGAGTTAAAGCTCTTTTGCAAAGCAGGAGAGTTTGACTTATACTCTACTGTCTTTCTACCTTTTCTAACTAACTGGTTAAATGTTGGCATTAATTTTTCACCTCCTGAAAAAACTTAAAAAAATCTGTGGTTTTAGTCTGAACACCTATAGTATTATTAATAAAACGTTTTACTAATAATATTAAGATGTGCATGAAAAAATATCGCATGTATGAAAATACACGCTAAATGATTATACTTTCTTTGATTAAAAATGTCAAGTGTTTTTTGCTTACCTATATTTACATTTTTTAATAAATAGATAAAGTATTATTAATATGATACTCTTTTATAAAAATAATAACATATAATAAAGTAAATAGTGACATATAAGGGACATGCAAGTTGATTTATTCTGAATACATCAAAAGCTATTTTAATATTTTTCCACCTGTGTTATAATGTGCACGGTAAGCAGATTTGCACAAAATGACAAACTAAGGATAAAAACAGCGGAAGTAAGCTTTTTTAAATTCATTTGCGTCGATCTAGACTCAAAGATGGAGGATACCTAATGAGTGAACATTCTACCCCTAATTTATTTAAAGAAAAATTTAATGAGCTTGTTGAATACGCCAACAACCAAAAAGGCGTTATTGATCATATCAAAGTAAACAATTTTATTAATGAGTTAAATTTAGATAACAATCAAATAGATAAATTGTATGAAAAGCTTGAAGCCCATGGCATTGTTATACTAAATCCTGCTGATGATCCCAGCGATGATGAGATTATAGGTCTGGAAGAGGAAGAAGAAGATAAATTTGATACTAATATCGATTTATCCTCCGCATCATCTATGTCCGACGACCCGGTGCATCAATATTTAAAGGAAATTGGTACATATCCTCTTCTTACTATGGAAGATGAAGTGGAATTAGCTAAACGTATTGAAGCTGGTGATGAACAGGCAAAACAGATTTTGGCAGAATCTAATCTTCGTCTTGTAGTTAGTATAGCCAAACGCTATGTTGGAAGAGGTATGGCTTTTCTAGATTTAATTCAAGAAGGTAATTTAGGTCTAATTAAAGCAGTTGAGAAATTTGATTATAGAAAAGGATATAAATTTAGTACATATGCAACTTGGTGGATTAGACAATCAATTACCAGATCCATAGCTGACCAATCCAGAACAATACGTATACCAGTTCATATGTCAGAAGTCATCAATAAAACTTATAGGACTTCAAGAAATTTATTGCAGGAATTAGGCCGTGAACCAAGTGAACAGGAATTGGCAGATGCTATGAACATGCCTGTAGAAAAAATAAGAGAAATCCTCAAGATTTCCTCTGACCCTATCTCCCTGGATACCCCCATAGGTGAGGAGGATGACAGCCATCTAGGGGACTTTGTTAGAGACGATTCTGTTGCTGGTCCAGAGGAAGCGGCAGCCTTTTCAGCCTTACAGGATCAAATAGCTAAACTATTAGATACATTAACAGAAAGAGAACAAAGAGTCCTGGTTCTAAGATTTGGCTTGCAAGACGGTCGCAGCAGAACTCTGGAAGAGGTAGGCAAGGAGTTTAACGTTACTAGAGAGCGAATACGTCAAATCGAAGCAAAGGCCCTAAGGAAATTAAGGCATCCCAGCCGAGCTAAAATGCTCAAGGGTTTCGATGGTAATTAACTATGGTTCATGTTATAAACATATAAATTAAGGCACATACTATCCTATTACTTCTGTATGTGCCTTAATTTATAGAAGATAATCTAAATATATTAAGGAAGGATAGGGTAAATAAAATGAAAAGAATAATTTTAATGTTTATCCGTAGTTTTTTCAATTTACCTCTTTGGCTATATAGGCTGTTTAAATTATGTAATATAGAAAAATACGACGCCAATACCAGATATCAATTTATGCATAGCATAGCCCCCATAGTAATAAAGCGAGGCCGGATTAAAATAGAATGCTTTGGCCTTGAAAACTTACCAAAAGAAAATGGTTATGTAATGTTTCCTAATCACCAAGGTCTATTTGACGCACTTACACTTCTACAAACCCATGAACGCCCCTTTGTGACAGTTATGAAAAAGGAGGTAAAGGATATCTTCCTTCTCAAGCAAATCATATGTCTTTTTCAGGCTGAAATCATTGACCGGGAGGATATTAGGCAATCTATGAAAGTAATAATGAATATGACCCGGCGAGTTAAGGCCGGTGAAAACTTCCTTATATTCGCAGAAGGTACAAGGTCAAAAAATGGAAATATATTATTACCTTTTAAAGGAGGGAGCTTTAAAAGTGCTATGAATGCAAAATGTCCTATTGTCCCCATCGCCCTAATCGATTCCTACAAAGTATTTGATACCAACTCTACCAAAAAAGTAACAGTGCAAATTCATTATCTGAAACCACTGTATTATGATGATTATAAAGATCTAAAATCAACTGAGATAGCTGCTTTAGTTAGTTCCATGATTGAGGAAACCATATTAGCATACCATAAATAATAAGGATTTTATTATGGTGTTTTCAGTAGTATTTACCCATTATTCCCCAAAATCAATTTAAAACTGTTGCACAGCCTTATCTAATAGGTTATAATAGCCAATGATATTAAGTCAAAACTTTTAGAAGGTGAATTTATGAAAACTAAAAGAGCCCTATTCTCCTTAATAGCCTTAATATTTACTGTATGTCTCTTAGTAATACTTATTTGTAAATATCTAAACGTTAAGGATGGAAAAAGCTCATTAAAAGCCAACGCATTGACTCTTAACGAGTCTGCCGATAATGATCAGGTTATGTATAAGGCTACAGACAGTAATAATGATAATATCAAAGATAATGGCATCGTCAATGATAGTAGTAAT
>JAAYPX010000107.1 GCA_012519565.1 Clostridiales bacterium
GATAGAATAATATTTACTCATGTTACATTACTCCTTTGTGTTTTTTATATTATTCTATCGTTAAAAGTTATAAAAGTCAACACATATTTATAAGTATTTACAAGATTTTAACAACTGTTATTTACCCCCTTCACAACTTATAACAAAGAATGAACTGTTTTTGCTTTTTTGATAAAATCCCCAAGGATGTTCAACACTAAATTATAATAAAACTAGGCTCTAGCATAGTCCATAAATAACCTTCTCCTACAGCCTAGTATTATTGTTTGCTTTACATTATTTACTTATTAAGGGTATTTCTATTTTAAAAGTATTGGTTATTTATTAGGCATTACTACAGTTGATAAGGATATTCTCTGATGCTCAAGTGGAGGTTTAAGTTTCCCATCTCCCACCAGTTCCTTTAAAGTATATAGTAGAAACCAGCTATCAGAAAAAAACAGATGCTGCAACATATAAGCTTGCATCTTTTCTACCTGCTTAGGCTTATTCTCAATAACTGCCTTACAATATCTTTCTCTCAACTGTTCTAATTCTTCCTTATATTTCATTCTAACTCCATTACATAACATTAGTAGCTGATCCACTATCTCCCGCTCCTTTAGCCATACAATGGCCAATTCAAATTTATCATCTACCTTTCTTATATAACCTTTCTGGACCATGTAGGCATATTCATCAATAGATAAGTCCTTATTTACAGTAAATCGATAAAGGAGTTTCAAATCCCTTCCAATATCTTTACTATAATCTTCAACAGTTACAACACGGTTTGACCATTCTGTATTTATCTGCCATAGTAATATGTTTTCTTCCTCATTTCTTAAACCATTCCACATTGGACCAAAACTTTTTTTCAGACTATCATAGTATTTGGGCTTAGGGCCATTGGCCGCCACAATACTGGCTAGGGCAATGTTTTTACCACCATCTTTACGAATAGTAGCAACTTCATCAAATCTTATCTTATCAGGGTATCCTTCCTCACTCCATGCTAAAAGATAGGGGATAAGTGACCATAGTAGAAAATTTTTATCTCCATCAGGATAATATATTCTATCAGACAGTAGTAATTCACTGCCCATTAACTGCCCAATCTAAAAAACCCACCTTCAACTACCTAGAGGTGGGTCTTTTCTGTACCATATTAATTTCTAATTCATTATCCTATTATTAATCTTGATCATCATTGTCATCGTCATCATCGTCGTCATAGCGGTCATCATCGTCATCATAACGGTCATCATCGTCATCATAACTGTCATCATCGTCATCATAAATATCTTCATATTTGTCTTCTAGATCATCAATTAAGTCAGCTAATTCCTCAGAATAACTCTCTAAAGCATCATCTAAATCAATGTCATTAATAACAGCGTATTTAATTATCTCTTCAATACTTAAGTTAGTTAATTCTTCTGTAGGTAATTTATAATTGCCATTTTACCAAAAGATACTTGATAAGCATTGGCCACCTCCAGTTCATCCTTAGTTATATCAGTAGTCTGATTTAAAAGATCTATAGCCATCTGTCTTTCATTTACATATGAAACAATTTTACTGTTAACTCTATCTAATAGTTCTTTTGATGCCTTAGAGTTTTCAACTGTAATTAAGAGAGTATTATCATTGGTAGAATTGATATATCCATTTAAAATAATCCTATCTACAATATCTTCAATAACATCTTCCAGATCTCTATCATCTAATTTATATCCAGCCATAAGCTGTTTAGCATCATCATTCATTGGATTAACAGATGCAACCTTATTAAACCTATTGGTACCTATCTCAATACTTGGGTTTATATCCAATGCTATTAAATTGAATTTCTACCATGGAAATTCATTCCCAGTATTATCAATAAAGATTGGTTCATCTCCCTGATTATTACTTTGATTAAATAAATAAACTAATTGGCAGGCTGTTTCATAAGGATCTAATGCTGCATTACTTCCTCCCATATCCGTACGCATCCATCCCGGATGAACTGCCAATACTTTAATATTATCTTTCTTTAGATAGTTTGACAGTAGCTTTGTTCCCATATTTAATGCTGCTTTAGACATACAATAATCAAACTCTTTCTCTCTTTTGCAAGTACTGATACTTCCACTTTCCGATGATATATTAATTATTTGGGCAGCCTGACTGTTTTTTAATAATTGTAAAAAAGCTTTTACTACCCTAATCGGTCCCACAGCATTGATATCATATACCTCTAAGCATTGATCAATATCTGCATTTTCCAGCACTTCAAATGAGGTCTCACTATGTATCGCTGCATTATTGATTAGTATATCAATGTGGTCTGTATACTTTTCAACCATTTTAACTGCTTCATTAATAATTGATGTAGCAGTAACATCAAGCTTAACTGGAATTAACTTATCTGGGTACTGCTGCTTAAGTAGATTTAAGCTTTCAGAATTCATATCCCTTACCCCAGCAAATACCAAGGCACCATCTTCTAAATATTTTCTAGCAAAGCAATAGCCCAATCCCCTGGATGCTCCGGTTATTAATACTGATTGCACCATAATCCTATCTCCTTATCTTTAATTCTCTCTTATGCTTTTAATCCTATTATCCTAAACTAAGTTTAACAGAACATCCCTTACTAACTTATATCTCCAACTCACTAAATATAACATTCTTAAGTTTTCTAAATACCGGAGTCATTCCTGCATCTTTTTTCTGTATCATAAAAATAATAGAAAGCTCTTCCTGGGGTGCATTGCAAAAGCATGTACCTAGCCAGCCATCCCATCCATATTCACCTATAGAGCCATGTAGCACAGCCATCCCTGGATGCTTTAGAATACGCATAAGATTTCCATAACTATAGCCATAAAGCCTATCCCACGTTCTCCAGAAGCTCTCCTGCTGCCAAGGTGTAAGCTCCCCACTGATAAAATAGTCTACTGTTCTAGATGATAGCAATTTCTTATTATTATAACTACCTTTATTAAGTAACATAGTGGCAAACTTCTCATAATCATCAATGGTAGAAGCAAGGCCTGCACCTCCGGATTCAAAGGCAGGTTTTATGGTATGTATAATGCCAAGATGGTTTGTTTCCCATTCCATTATACCACTATCTGTTCCTTGAAATACCTTTGAGAAACGATGGATTTTTTCTTCTGGCACAAAGAAATCAGTATCATTCATTCCCAAGGGTTCAAAAATTTCATTACGTAGGAAATCACCAAAACTAATACCAGACACTACCTCTACAATAGCTCCTAGAATATCCGCAGAAGTACCATACATGAAACCATCACCAGGATGAAACTCTAGGCTGCACTGCCCCAATCTATTGGCAATCTCAACAGTTGATAGTGCTTTTTCACTACAAAGTTTCTTATCTATTTCATCAAATACCTGCTGCGTCTCCCTACCAGCTTGGCTTAAATTATGTCCATAGGGCATCCCTGAGGTCATGGATAGTAGGTCGCTTATGGTTATCTGCCGCCTTACAGGTATATATCCCTCGTTTGTATACACCTTCTGATCTTTAAAACCTGGTAAATAATCTGATACTGGATCCGCTAGATCGATTAATCCTCTTTCCATTAGCATCATTATGGCAGTAGCAGTTATAGGTTTTGTCATGGAGTATAATCTAAATATGGTATCCCTTCTTACTGGGATGTTATTACTAACATCTGCATAACCTGCTTCGCAGTAAGCAAGCTCCTCCCCTTTTACTCTGACTAATAGATTGGCTCCTGCAATCTCCTTATTACTTACTGCCTTATCCATAATATTTTTTAGTTTGTTAGACAGTGCTTTATTCATTTGCATCCCCTTCCTTTCAAACCTTACTTGAAATATTTCTTTAACTCTTCATAATCCTTATCTTTACATCCCTCTTTGCTATACCTAGCCTTTTCATAATACTGATGCAAGATGTTATTTTCCCAAGTATCTTTTAATCTAGCTTCCCTTTCAATTTCCTTCGGTGTATTATGACTTTTTGGTGGTTCACTAAGGTTTTCATATATAATTTTCTTATATAATTTCCTTATGGCATAATTAACGGTCCCAACTTGTCCTTTATGCCTTCTACCCCTGCTTTTTGTAATTTTTATCCTAGACTCTTCCTTGGGAGGCTGAATATTCTCTATCTTATCTGTTTCCATCCTATGGTTATAGCCATATCTTTTATTAAGACAATACAGAGCATAAATAGCTAAGGCAATCACACCCAGACCAATTATAAATATCACAATGTCACCTATATAAGATAATATTGCAGGTGGTTCTATCTCTTCTTGAAGTAGCATTTTACTAAGATCAATATCTGGCGCTGAAGGCCTAATAATCTTATCCTGGTTTGATTCCTTTACTACAATTAATTTAAAGGGATTTAGCAATAGGTCTAATAATCTATTCTCTAAAGAAAAGAACAGTTCTTTAAACAAAAATAAGGGAATTAGAATAATTAATAAAATCACAAAAAAAGATAACAAAACAACTTTATATGTTTGCTCAATTCTGTTCAATGGAAAGTTCTTAGTATGTTTATTTTGATCAACAAAATTATATAGATTCTCCACATAGTCCAATAGCAAAGTATGAAGTAAATATATCACAGCATTAAGAAATATAATAGTTTTAAATGTATCATTTTTAATTATAATTCCTACAATATATATCATAACCATAATAAATATGGGCCCCATCTTTAAACTATCAATCCATATCTCAGTTTTGTTAAGTCTACCCATAAAACGCCAATAACAGATTGTACCTGCCGATACAGCTATCGGTACAGATGAAGAAATAATATAACTTAGGCCAATAATCAGTATAGTGGCTATCAGATATTGCCACAATTCCGCAGTGCGATGTGATGCTATGTAACTTAAGCCAATTGGCAAGATCAATATAAAATTATTACAATACATTTTAAATAGAAAAGCATCATTATCAACTGGGTTATATAGATTTAAAAAAAACAAATAAAAGAACATAAGGAGGGAGGAGGTTACCAATACAGCACTAATCCAGTTCAGCACTATATAAAACTTCCTAATCATCTATCCACCTCCCACAGAATAACTTCCAATCCAGTTCCTGACCTTACCATTCTATCCATATCATTATGGACAGGTACAATCCACATAAACTCTGACTGTTTATTTATAATCTCATAGATGCTTTGTAATACCTGATTTTGGTTCTTAGATATAAGGACATAGACTTTATTATTATCCTCATCTTCTAATTGATGTTTCTTGATATAGGGAACAATACTGCTAACTTCATGGCTTAAATCCATTCTGGCCAAATTTCTATTAATGATATTGGCATGATTTACCCCATTACCCTTTTCCACAACAATCTCATTTTCCGACAACAAATCCTTTCCGTTGGATATAAGTTCCACATCTATTCCTGCCCGTATTAATCTTGAAGCCAAGGAAGATGCTATCCTTATGCTCTCCTCTAGCAAGCTATCATACTTTAATATCATCTTGTCCTCAACATCTACAAAAATGCATACAGACACCATGGCTGTATATCCATATACATTGACCATATAATCATTAGACCTAGCAGATGCCTTCCAATTAATCCTGTTCATGGGATCACTTAACTGATATTCCCGTATTCCTTGAAATTGAAATGGATCTTCATATATATATCGTTTGGTCAAGATATTTCCCATGATTTTATTAAAGGGTATATCTATTCGTTCAGTAGGAATTCTCTTAGGGTAGACATATAGATAACTGTTTTGCTTATCCTTTCTAAAGAATTTCCGATCCATCAGCAAGCTCATAGACCTTATATCAGCATTGTTAATCTCATAGTATCCCCTTTTCTTACAATAAAAATCTAAAGTCCTAGTTATTCTTTGCCAGGAATAAAGAACGTAGAAATCCCTCTTATAACTTTGGTCGGTTACCACCGTATTTTCAGAGTTAAGATAAATCATGTTTCTATTCAGCTCAAATGCTACCTCTAAGACCGGAATTGGCAGTTTCTTTGCATTGGTTATAACTTCCCTTAAAGAAGCAATTTCTCCTTCGTATACTGCATTTTGTTCAAATTTCATCTCTATGGATAGTCCCTTGTCCCAACACTTATAATATACGGCATTTTGTACTAGATAGAACAAACCAACACATATTAATAAGATAATTATCATGTTCTTGTCCACTCTTCCGTAGGGACTTTAATAGAATTAAGTAGCTCATAAATTATCTTTTCGCTGGATGAACTACTGACACTCCCCTGCTCTATTACAATACGATGGGATAGTACTGGAACCGCCACCTCCTTAACATCCTCTGGAACAACATAATCCCTGCCCTGAACCAAAGCATAGGCTTGACATGTTCGAAGCAGTGCCAAACTTCCTCTGGAACTAACACCAGTTAGTAGGGATTTATGATTTCTAGTAGCTACTGTTAATTCTGCCATGTAATGCAGCAATTCAGGATGCACATATACCTCTGAGCAGGCTTTTTGAAGTGACTTAATAGCCTCTTTATTGCAAACAGGTTCCAATTCCTCTAAAGGGCTATTTTTCATGAAACGTTCCATTATCTGGATTTCCTCTTCAAGATTAGATAAACCGATTCTTAATACCATTAAAAAACGATCCAACTGAGCTTCTGGTAATGGAAATGTCCCTATGGTTTCAATAGGATTCTGAGTAGCTATAACAAAAAACGGTTTCTCTAAAATATGGGTGACTCCATCTACTGTAATCTGCTTTTCTTCCATACATTCCAGAAGACTTGATTGAGTCCTTGGAGTAGCTCGGTTAATCTCATCAGCCAGCAGAATATTACAAAAGGCTGGGCCTGGTTTAAAGACAAATTCCCCTTGCTTCTGATTATAATAATTTAACCCTGTTACATCAGTGGGTAGAAGATCTGGAGTAAATTGTATACGCCCAAACTCGGCATCAATGGATTTTGCTAAGGATTTAGCAAGCATCGTTTTACCTGTTCCTGGTACATCATCCAATAGTACATGGCCCCCGGCAATTAATGCAGATAGCACCAAATCGATAGTTGTATCCCGGCCTATAATAATCCTCTTCATATTAGTACGAATACTCCCTATTACATTCATAAGTAGCCTCCCCATAATTTAAAAAGATTTTAACCCATTAATCATATAGTAAAATAAATTGCCTTTATCAGAACATTTATATATAATAGTTTTATAAAGCGATACCATATGAAAGGACAGGTTATCTAAAATGAATAAAATAAAACGTATAAGCTCCTTAATAGGTGTTATATTAATTGCTAGTATGTATGTTATCTCCTTAATCTCAGCAATATTTGCCACAGAACAAGCTCCTGGTTTGTTTTTAGCCAGTATATTTAGCACCATAACCATACCTATTATGATACATGGTTTTTTAGTCATTTATAAACGGGTACACAAAGATAAGGAAATGTCAAAGCAGGATACCAATGAAGAAGAAGGGAATTAGTCTATATTCCCACTTCCTCCCAGCGGCATTCTCCTTTTATTTATTTTCCTTTTACTTATTTTCCTTTTATTTTTTTAAAATATTCCTGAATATTAATCTCATATCCATTATTAGAAGGTCTATAGAATACCCTATCCTTTAATTCATCTGGTAGATATTGTTGATCCACATAATGGTTCTCATAGTCATGGGCATATTTGTAGCCTATACCATGGCCTAATTTTTTTGCTCCTTTATAGTGAGCATCCATAAGATGGACAGGAATTGAGGCTGTCTTTTCCTTAGCCACTACAGATAAGGCCTCGTCTATAGCACATATGGCAGAGTTACTTTTTGGGGCACAGGCCACATATAGAGCTGCTTGAGCCAGGACTATTCTTGCCTCTGGCATCCCCAGTCTTTCTACAGCCTGGGATGCAGCCGTAGCTACCACCAGGGCATGGGGATCAGCATTGGATACATCCTCTGATGCACATATCATGATTCTTCTTGCGATAAAAGCAGGATCCTCTCCAGCATAGATCATCCTTGCTAGATAATAGATTGCAGCATCTGGATCAGATCCCCTCATACTCTTTATAAAGGCAGAGATTGTATCATAATGGTTATCACCGTTTTTATCATATCTAAGTGCTCTTTTCTGAATACATTCCGAGGCAACATCCAGAGTAATATGGATAAGTCCATCATCAGAGCGCTCTGTTGTCATCACTCCTAACTCTAGAGCATTTAAAGCCGCCCGGGCATCACCATTAGCTATATCAGCTAGAAAATCCATTGCATCATTGTCCATAACTGCCCTATATACTCCAAGCCCCTTCTCCTGATCAGTAAGGGCTCTATGCAATATTTTTTTAACGTCATCCTTTGTCAATGGCTTTAATTCAAAAATTATTGATCGGGATATCAAGGCTGAATTTACCTCAAAATAAGGATTCTCTGTCGTAGCACCTATTAATATGATGGTTCCATCCTCCACAAAGGGCAGAAGATAGTCCTGTTGACCTTTATTAAAACGATGTATCTCATCAATAAATAAGATAGTCCTTTTACCATACATACCCTGAGTATTCTTAGCCTCCATAATTACAGCTTCCATATCTTTTTTACCAGCTGATGTAGCATTGATTTGGGTAAAGACAGCACTGGTTGTATTGGCAATAACCTTTGCTAAGGTTGTTTTCCCTGTTCCCGGAGGCCCATAGAATATGATAGAACTAAGTTTATCTGCTTTAATAGCTCTATACAGCAATTTATCTTTACCTATAATATGATCCTGACCCACCACTTCATCTAAGGTAGTAGGTCGAAGCCTAGATGCCAGAGGAGCTTCCTTCTTCATATTCTTATCCCTCATGTATTCAAATAAATCTATGATAAACACCACCTTACTATTGTAAAAAACATTATTAATGTCCATAATATATAAAAAATAATAATAAAGGAGAATACTAATGACAATACCAAAAGATCCAATAATTCTATTAAGTTATATTAATACAAAATTAAGAAATGAATTTACTTCTTTGGAGGACTTATGTAAAAGTTTATCTATCGATCCTGAAGAAGTAAATACTACCATGTCAAAAATAAATTATTCTTACGATGCCAAAAGCAATCAATTTATTTTGATGTAGAAACATTTTTATCCTTTGGGTGAATAGCTGCAAAAAACCTTGTAAACAGATAAAAGAGTAGGGCTCCAGCTATTCCACCTAAGGAATCAATAAGTACATCTTTAATCTCTCCACTTCGTCCAGGTATAAAAAGCTGATGCACTTCATCGGTCACTGCATAGATAGATGTAATAATAATGGATAACAATATCAATCTTAGATCTTTAAAATTCCAAGTCCATAAAAAGAAGGCTACAGAAATAGCCAATATAGCATACTCGGTAAAATGAGCTAATTTTCTAACAACATGGTTGATTATATTTAATTTCTCTACCCTCTCCTCCCCATCATAGGATGTATTAGTTATGTTTTCATGTATACTTAATATTCCATTAGCTATAGGTAGACTTTTTTCATTAGACCCCTCAGCTTGCTGATGGGAAAAACAAAAAATAATAATCATTAGAATAACCATTGGTATCCAGGATATATAAGTTAGTTTCATAAAAATAATCATGCCTTTCGAGTATTGGAAGTACCATAACATTACTTCGTATTATAACCATTTTTTAGTTTGATTTCAATCTTTAGATAAAATAA
>JAAYPX010000108.1 GCA_012519565.1 Clostridiales bacterium
ATACATCTGAATTTCATCAATTACCAGCTTTGAATATGATAAGGTTGCTAGCTTCATTTCATAACCAGGATATCTGAATACGAAATCAAATATTTGATCTAAGGTAGTTATAGTGAGGGGCATAGATAGCTGCCTTGTCCTACTATAATATTCATCCATTGTGACCTCTTCAAGATTCTCTAATTGTGCATAATAATTTAAAGTATCAGAATGCAAAAGACCTACTTTCTTCTCAAAGTCCTTATTTTTTAATATACTGTTTTTAACTCTATCATAAATTGCATTAATCGCTATTTTAATTGGGAGAATAAAAAAGCCCTTGTTGTCACCTATCCACAATAAACCTGCCTCGGTTTTACCCATCCCTGTCTGAGCTGTAATTATAATATTATCTTCTCTATGCTCAATACAATATTCCTGAAGTGAATTCCATGAGGTGTTTTTATCTTTCTGCTTCCAACTTTCCATCATTTCCATCATATTGGTATCTAGAAAATCATTAATGTATTCAACTTTAATACCGGCACTTGCACTATAATCACATCGATGCAAAATACCTTTTATCATGATAGTATCAACATCAGAAACCATATTAAAGATTCTTTTTAATCTCCTTGCGTTTATGTTCTGTGTATATTCTTTAAAGTCACTTAACAACTCTACTATCAATTCTTCCTTGTCATTAATAACTTCACTTACCTTGCAATAATCATGGTGTGTTAAAACAGCATATGCAACTTTAAGATAATCCTCATTAGTCTCAAACTCTTCAGGTTTTATAAAATACAGAGATAACACGTTGTGTGCAATCTCTGTATTCATATTGAAGTTAGTATGTAGTCGAATTCTTTTTTGAAACTCTCTATTAACTTTCCCAAAATCGTGCCAATAACAAGCTTTATCTGCTAGAGATAAAATTCTTTCACTTTTAACATAACCCAATTCATTTAATATAAGAAGTTCATCTCTAAGATCCTGGGTATGTTCTTTTAAGGTCTTATTAGGTTTAGCAAGATAGTGCTCAAGATTCATGGTCTTCTCCTCACTTATAGGAAATTAACAATTAGAGGCTCTTCGCCAGACTTATCAATATATACTCCTGTACTTTCAGTATCTACCCAATAATTTGATGTATAATAGACTTTCTTTTTTTCAAAAATACGCTTTGTTTTTTTATCATCTTCAAATCTATAGTTTTTATTCAAGTAATATTTAGTACCCTGGGCACTTATACCATTTCTTTTCTCATTAATTATTATATCTTCATTGTCATTATCTATTAGTTCAGCATCTAGGTAGGCATGATATTTTGATTTATATTCTCTATCTACCTTATCTACTAATTGCACAATAGATGCCTGTATAAGCTCAACAAAGTCTTCACTTCTTCCTAAAGACCTTAACTTATGTATATTTTCTAGTATTAAGTCCAGTGTTGACCTCTCACTTTTTACATGGATAATTAACTCGATGTCTGATAATATCTCGTAGTGTTTTAAAGAGGTAGTCAAAGTCCTAAACTTCTTTATAGGTATGTCATAATTCTCTTCTTGAAGGATCTTTAACTTATGTTTTAGGTTCTTCTCAAATTCACTAATTTCCTTTTCTCTATTAACTATTTTTTTATATTTAGGTTCTTGACTATCTATATTTTTTTTCTTTAAGGCTAAGGTCTTTTTTCTTTGTTTGATCTTATCTAAACAATCTTTATATGGACCTTTTTTAAACTCTGATATTTGATCATTTAGATTTTTCAAATCGCGATATTCTTTAATTAGAGCTTCATTTTCAACCATAACAGTAATACCATTTCTAAAACTATTTCCTGTAGGTTTTTGTGCATAAGCTACCCTTTGATATCCCTTAGAAAGATTAGCCTGATTATACATTTTAATCAAAATTCCTCTATCGTCTTGAGTCGTATTCAAAAAACAATGATCAATATAGGCTTCTTTGCAAAGGGAATGATAATCACCTTGAATGCTTATATCCATTGGCATATATTCTTTAAAATCACAAATATTATGTAAGGCACCAATAACTGTAGAAAAGGGTGGGAGTGGATATGTCATTTTGTTCTCAACTATCTCTTCTCTTTTATAATTTGCACTTGACTGCTTTAAATGTAATCGTAATGCCTCCATTCTATCACATCCTTTTAGTTATTGTAATATTGCTTCACATCATTTTTAAGCCTATCAAAAAACTCCTTCACACTCATTGGATTTAATTCCTTAATAATATCCATTTCATTTGCAAAACTTCCACCTTGTAATAATCCGCAATAAAACCCTTCACTTATTCTATCTTTCAGATCTCTTGAAAGTACTATACTCTCATTTTGTACATGTACGACATTTTCAAAATAATGCGTCTTCCTCTTAGATAATCCTCCTACTATAAATAATGGTTCTGCATTGTCAAGATTTCCTCTTACTACTAGCCTTAAATTTGCAACTGCATCTAAAAGGCTGATTACCCTATGGATCTTTTCTTCATTGCTAGCTTCCTCTTTAAAGTTCCTGTCTACCCCAATCATCTCCAAGTCAATTGTTAAGCTATATATCTTAAGAGATTTATCATACTCATACTGATAAGGCATTAAGCCAGCATCTTTAGCTTTCTCCTGAAGATTTATATTGTTTTTCTCCGCATAGTTATTAGCCAGATATAAATTGTTGTGAAATCTTGTCTCATTAATAAAATTATCACATGATATAGCATCCGTTAGATAGAAAGAACTATTTCTAACATATGTAGTACCTGTTGTGTTCATATAACCACCTTCTAAAGCCCTACAATTTGACACATTTAATTCTGCTGATGCTAACTTCTGTGTTGCTCCATCAACCGATGTTTGTAGATCATCATACATACCACTCTGAACCATTATTGCATTTTTTAAACTTTCCCTACTTCTTGTAGCGTAAACTTTCCTGTTTCTATAAACTTTCTGCACACTTCCTATATTTCCAAGTCCCTCTGAATAATTGCTAGTTATATTAGCTATAACCGTTACTGTTATCGACGATTTCTTCATAGTATTAATCCTCCTTATTTTCTTCCAATGCATTAATAAATGTATATGCTAAATCTTTATTAGATTCAAAATCTTCGAATAGATCATAAGCGAAGTTAAAGCTAATACCCGAGTAAGAAGATAGTTGTAATAAAATATCATTTACCCTATCATAATCTTTCGCTACTATGGCACTAATAAGTTTTTGCCTATAAGATTTAATTTTATTGCTTTCTATGTTCTTTACTACTTTCTTAGCGCAAGCATATGCACCTTTCATACCACTAGTCATTATCCACACCCCTTTAATTTTTTGGTTTATATTAATAAGCTTATTGATCACATAACTATAATTTTTATTAGATTTTAACAGTAATTCAATAATATCATCCACATACAGTTCATTTAAAATACAGTCTATGACTTCTTTTTGTATATTAATGTAGTAATTATCATTGACTTTATACGAAATGGAAATCGACTTTATTTCTCCTAAGGATCTAAGTATATCAATTGCCTTTTTTCTTATAAATAAGGATTCATAATAATTTGTATTTCTGTTTTTCACAATTACTTCAACATCGTAATTAATAAATTCTGCACTGGTGATTATTCCCCTAAATAAGGCCGTCCTTGCATTTCCCTCACTATTGTCCGATCGCTCATCCCTTACCATCATGCTTAAATCGCTGTTAACTTTTTCTAGTATTTCTATGTTGGCATTATTATTAATAAAAAAGGCCTCATAGGTATTGGTGAATGCAAAGGGGATAAAGTCAAACTCTTTCATATCCGTACTTACAAAGGATTTTTCATTAAAATTATAAGATATTGACCTACTTTTTCTACCTACATCCACGTTATAACCAATTAATCGGCAATGTTTCTGACTATCCTTTAAGAACAAATTTTTATTACTAAAATTATTATATAGATTATCTTTATTCTTAAATGTTTCAAATATTATATTCTCTCTATTTTCATCAATCAAACTAAGTATGTACTCTTTGTTGGTGCCATCAAATTTATTATTTTCGAATATATCCTTCATTACTTTGTTACCAGTTAAGTTTTTATTAATAAATTTAATCATATCATCACTAAATTCATTAACATATAGCTCATTTTCAACAATTTTATGGAACATATCTTCTCTACATTCATATTCAGCAAAAGCAAGAAATCTATCATTTGTTATGTCAGATTGATTATATTCTATAAAATCTCTCCCAATATTAAAATCTATTTTGTCGTATACTTCATTTGTAAATCTAAAGTATTTTAATAATCCTAATATAGCTGCTGAATATCTCCAGTCAATACACTCAAGTTTTGTATCATATGTTTCCACCAAGTTCACCTCCCTTATACTTCATCAGTTAATAGCTCCGCCATCCCGAAACCTTCTGATTTCCTGGAACCAATCCCGTTCATTACAAGATATTTAAGAATAGCTGGATTTCCTACTATCATGAAATTTCTCAAGCTAGCTTCTAGCATACAGTCATAATGTTTTATAATGACTTTTCTACATTTAATAGGTACTATCTTAAACCCTTCTAAAAATTCACTTTGAAATCCCTCTCGAGTAAGCTGAAATCTAATAACTCTCTCTGCTTCATTTATAAATGAATCACTTAAATAAGAGAAGTAATAGTCTTTGTTAGTAATTTCGCAATGACTTCGTATTAATAGTGGTGAGTTCATCTTAATAAGTATTTTATTGTTATTAATAGTGGGATCTGCAATCTTAGTTACATTTTTTATTACCATGGAATTATCATGAGATATTTTTATTTTCTTGCTTTTTTTCTCCAAAAAACTACTATAGAATATAAGGCCAGTTAATTGTTCAGATGTGGAAAATATCATTTTAACCTTATTTGAGGAAAGCTCTATGTTATTATTGTTAAATATTGGTCCGTCAAAAAATATTGAAAATGTAAAGTTTTTAGCCTGTGCTTTTTTATAATATTTATCAAAATATTTTCCTTCATTGGCATCATTTATGCATGTTTTAAGAAAATGCATAAAAAATCGTCGATACTCTATAGGAAACTCGTTTTTTTCAACCGTAAATTCAATAATTAATCTCAATTCGAACCCTCCTCAATTTTAAACAAATTGTTAATTATATCTTTGTAATAATTTTTATCTTATAATATAAAAACTGCTAAAATTTTTCACCTTTCAGCGAATCATCCCAGCAGTCATAAAATCTTCCTGTCTATTATTCAATTTGCTAATATATTAATTCCCTTGTCTATATTATATATTCATCTGTTTTCTCCTATATATTAACACATATGTCTTAAAAACGCCATCGATAAATATAATAGCACCTAAAACGAATCATTTACATATGAAATATAATTCTAGTTTGTTCTATAGCTTAAACCATTTCCACTTAAGTATAAAATAATGTGGTAGGTCTATCCTTCATACAAAAAATCCATACCATTAACAAATATAACCTCTATAATACAAGTCTTTTATTCAAATCA
>JAAYPX010000109.1 GCA_012519565.1 Clostridiales bacterium
GGTTTTATTAACATTAACACCCATAAGAATAGCAGCTTCCTTATCTTCTGATACCGCTATCATTCCACGGCCAGTTTTTGATTTTTTAACATAGAGTTGTAATCCTATCATTATTATGATACAAAGAGGAATGGTAATCAGAGTTTCCCCTGATATAGATAGATCTCCTCCCGCCAGTTTAAGTGCAGGCAGTGTTATAACTGATTTAAATGATTTAGTATCAGCTCCAAATATTAAAAGTGCAAGGTTTTGCAATAGGTAACTAACACCTATGGCTGTAATTAGTACTGCTAAAGAAGAAGCACTTCTCAGTGGCTTATATGCAATACGCTCAATTGTTACACCAAGCAAAGTACAGAATACCATTGCTATTAAAACAGCTATTAATGGATTGAATCCCATCGCACTCATGGCTATATACATAATATAGCCACCTATCATAATAACATCACCATGGGCAAAGTTTAGCATCTTGGCAATTCCATATACCATGGTATATCCCAGGGCAATAATTGAATATACACTACCCAGGCTGATTCCTTTTATTAAATAAGATAAAAAATTCATAACTACCCCCATCCACATAGTATCACATATACTTACTTCTTACATTTCACGATAACATTCTACTTACCGTACATTATAGCATAGTGATATTTTGGTTACAATAAAATTTACTTTATCCATGTCTAGATTCGCTAAATGCCAATAATAAGCTTTAATACAAAAAACATACAGAGGGATGACCTTATTCCAACTGTATGTTTCTTGTATTAAATAATGCAAATTTGATATGTTTTAATTTGATATGTTTTAATACAAAAGACCGCAGTTAATTCCTATTACTTTATGGATTTATTAATATTGCCTTATATAACTGCCGGTACCGATTATTCAAAAGATGTATAAACACCATCTTTTATAATAACAGCTCTAGGTTCTTTGTTAACTTCACCAGTAGCCAACCAGGTCATTCCTGCACCAGTCAAGCCATCAAATTGTATTTCTGTTATAGCTACCTTTAGGGCATCACAGATCTCAGAAATGCTCATATCTGGTGTTACTCCAGCCTTTTCAATAGCCTTTTTTATTATATAAATAGCATCGTATGCATCTGCAGCAAATTGATTAGGAATATTTCCATAGGTATCTTTAAACTTAGTAACAAAATCTTGTGTTTTTTCATCTTCTGCATCAGCGGCAAATGGAGTTAGAAGCATTACACCCTCAGCAAGACTAGTATCAAAGTTTTCCATACTCAAAATACCATCTAAACCATCACAACCAAAGAATGTAGGTTTATATCCTAAGGCATTAGCCTGAGTTAAGATTAAGGTAGCCTCTTCATAATAAATTGGAAGGAATACTAAATCTGCACCGCTATCCTTAGCCTTCTGTATCTGCACAGAGAAGTCTGATTTATTATCATCAGTAAAGGCTTCTGCTGCTACTACTTCAAAGTCTTGGTTTTTAGCTTCTTCCATAAACTTCTCATATATACCAAAGGAGTATACATCAGAGTTATTGTAGATAACTGCTACCTTCTTTGCCAAGTTATGTTCACCAATATATTTGGCAGATGCCGCACCCTGGTTAGGGTCAGAGAAACAAACCTGGAAAGCATTATCATATTGTATAACTGCTGGAGCTGACCCTGAAGGAGTAAGCATAAACACATTGTCATTCTTAGTCTCTTCAGCCACAGCCACACTTGGTGTAGAAGTAACGGTACCCATTAGGATCTGCATACCCCAGTCCTTTAGATTGTTATATGCATTAACTGCTTTTTCAGGATCATGTTCATCATCACCCCAATTAAACTCAATCAATGTACCATTTATACCACCGGCTTCATTAATTTCTTTGACAGCCAACTCTGCAGCATTCTTAACATGCTGGCCATATACAGCAGCTCCTCCTGTAATAGGTCCTATGCCACCGATATAGAATTTTTTATCCCCAGAGGAGGCAGGATCTTTAGTACCACATGCAGCTAAACTTAGTACAAGCATGCTTAATGCCAACATAAGGCTTAGTATTTTTTTCACTTTCATATAAATCCCTCCCGCTTACTATAAGCTCTCAAAATAATATGTTGCTTTAACGTATTAATTCGCTAAGCTGTTAATGGTAAAAATAAGACGTTCATCTGCCATACATCTTGAACGCCTTTATTCTTGCATATTATAATAACCTTGAATTTTTACTTTGTCAACAAAATATTTTAATATTATCTGTTAGGGGTGTAAAAGCATTAGTAATTACCTTTTATTGTAATTCCCCGGCACATTTATCGCAGAAATCCAGCCCCTGCAAGGTGATGCCGCCGCAATCAGGGCAAATAATCTTCTCTGGCAATATTTCTATCTCAACAATCTCATATTCCTCAGTATCAGCCTTTTCTTCCTGATCCCTTGTATCCTTATAAGCCCTATCATCCAGGATACTTACTTCATTTAAAATTGTTATATCAGCTTCCTTGCCTTGAGACCTTTTACCAAATATATTTTTAAGTATAAACATACAACCATCTATCCCCTCATTAATAGAATAATCTCCCGCTGTACCATTAGTTTAAACCGTAATACTTTTTTGACTTGTTGGATTATCTATACCTCTCATGGCTATGACAGGCCCACCTGTTCCTTCAAGGTATTCTCTTGTTATAGTTACAGAGCCGATATTGTCATCCTTAGGAATCTCGTACATAATATCTAACATGAATTCCTCTATAATGGTCCGTAACGCCCTAGCTCCCGTCTTCTTTTCCAAGGCCTTCTCTGCTATTATCTCTAAGGCTTCCTTAGTGAACTTTAGTTCCACTTCATCCATGGCTAGTAGTTCTTGATATTGCTTAATTATGGCATTTCTTGGCTCTTGTAATATTCGAACTAACATATCTCTAGACAGCCCTTCTAAGGAAAATACAATAGGTAATCTCCCCAGAAACTCAGGTACCATACCATACTCCCTTAAATCATCTACTGTTACCTTTTGCAAGATATTAGGATCATTGTCATATTTATCTTTTAAATCCGCCTTAAATCCAATAGATGATTGCTTATTTAATCTTGCTTTTATAATCTTATCCAGATCTGGGAATGCTCCGCCACAGATAAAAAGAATATTTTCTGTATTAATTGTAGTTAAGGGTACCATAGCATTTTTAGAGGTGGCACCAACTGGTACTTCAATCTGGCTACCCTCAAGTAATTTAAGAAGCCCCTGCTGAACAGCTTCTCCGCTGACATCTCGGCTATTAGTATTTCTTTTCTTGGCAATTTTATCAATTTCATCTATAAAGACAATACCTCTTTCTGCTCTTTCTACATCATTATCTGCTGCCTGTAGAAGTTTGGATAAAACACTCTCTACATCATCTCCAATATAACCGGCTTCTGTTAAAGTTGTGGCATCGGTGATTGCCAGAGGCACATCTAATAACTTGGCTAAAGTTTTAACAAGATAAGTTTTTCCGCTTCCTGTGGGACCTATCATCAACATATTTGATTTCTCAATTTCAATATTCTTACTTTTTTCTGCCCCTACCCTTTTATAATGATTATATACACCTACAGAGATAACTTTCTTGCCATATTCCTGACCAATTACATACTCATCCAGTTTACCTTTAATAATATGGGGAGCAGGTACCTTCTTTCTATCAAAGGATGGGGATTTCTCTGTATCAGGATTTTTCTTCTTAACTTTTTGCGTCTTAGGCTGTATCCTAGTAAAACCATTTAACTTAAACATATTAGGATCTACACCCATAAATTGGATGTATGGATTATCTCCCTTATTAAAGGTATCAAAGGTTTTTTGCATACAATCCCCACAGATGCATATATTATTAGGAATATGCATCATCTTCCCAGCCTTGCTTTCAGGTCGCCTACATAAGTAGCAGATATCTTCATATTCTGTATCCTTATGGTCATGGTCTTTATTATTTTTTATCTCATCTAAACTATTTTCACTATCATTGATCTCATTATCTTTATTATCTATATCATTGCTCATTATAACTCCTCCTAACCTCAAGCTTGTACTTATGTGATAAAACTTATCCTTTATTATAACTAATCTTTAATAATGATACAATAGCCATTATGCACTTATAAGTTTAGCTTCTTCTAAGGCTAATGCATCTATGCTTTACACAGCTGCCATATTAGATATGAGGGTTATCAGTCCCCTAAAATCTTGTTGGACTTATAACCCTCATTAAGAACTTGCTTTATATATCTGTATCGCCTATACTGTCTGTAGACAGCTACAGGTTTAATTTACATTAGGATTGGTACCTAATACTACCGTAGTTTCAAACTCCTGATAGGTTCCATCTATATTTCTCATGTATACAATCTTAACCTCAGACCCTGCTCTTGTGCTTTGAATCTTTTCTTTCAGTTGCATACTAGAAGTTACTTCAATATCATTGATCTTAGTTATTATATCACCGTATACCAAGCCGCCTTTATCAGCAGCGCTACCTTTTTCTACAGCATATACCATAACCCCTATTGGCATACTAAGCTGTTTTGAAATCTCTTCTGTTACATCGGTAATATTAATTCCTAAGAAACCTTGTTCCTTTGCCGTTAAAACTTCTCTGTTCATTAACTCATTGATTATGGGGATTGCTCTGGTAATCGGTATGGCGTAACCCATCCCCTCAACTTCATTGGCAGAATATTTTACAGTATTAATTCCTATTACCTTACCTTCTACATTTAATAAGGCTCCTCCACTATTACCTGGATTAATTGCAGCATCTGTCTGCAGCAGTACCATGGTTTTATTGCTATATCTGTCAGATATGGCTACATTACGATCTATAGCGCTGATATAACCAACAGTAACAGATTGGCCATAGCCTAGGGCATTGCCAATGGCAATTGCCATCTGACCAACTTTAACATCATCAGAGTCTCCTAATTCAGCAACTTTAATAGCCCCCAAGGTATCTTCCTCCATATCAGACAGTTCAACTGTAATAACTGCCAGATCTGCTGAGGAATCCGTTCCTTTTATAACTGCAGTAGCTTCTGACCCATCAATAAATGATACAATTATTTGATTAGCCCCTTCTACCACATGATTATTGGTGGCAATCAATAGCTCCTTATCTGTTTTACTTATGATAAAACCAGAACCATTACTTACATAGTCATCATCAAATTGTCTTCCAAACCAGTTATAAGTTTGGGTTGCTATACTACGTATGGATACAATAGCAGGCATGGTATTGTCGACTACTTCACTGATTATAGTATTATCTTTCATAGTTACATTGCCTTTGTGAGTGGTGTTCAGCTTGGGAACAGTTTTGCCTGGAATATTACTATATCCTCTATCCTGGCCCAGTTGAATTGTTTCCTCAGGGTTAATATAATAATATACTTTTTGAAAACCTATAAAGCTTATAGATGCTATAATCCCAAAACATATCGCTTTTAGTATAAAAGTAAATACCTTTTTCCCTTTTTTATTATTTTCATTTGCAATAGTACTATCTATTATACTTCCATAATCTCCAGCTGCTGTCCATTCTTGGCTTTTATTATATTGTGTATAATCTTTATGGGTCATTTGTTCTGCCCAAAAACTATATTCTGGCACTTTCTTAATAGGCTCTGGTTGATTTCTGTTATAATCAGGATTATTATTGTAAATATCATCTGACATAATCCTACTCTCCTTTCCAAATAAATTTATATTAATCCGGAAATCGCAAGGAAACTTGCATTTCTTCATTACTCTTTCAGTATATACTAGGTACTTTCTGTATATAGGAAAGTATATCATGACATTGTGTTAAGATTGTGAATTTACAAAAGAAAAACTTAGTTAAATTTATAACTTAATAATATATTAAATATATTCTTCTTGTAGAAAATAATAACATAATGTATTATAGTTAAAGAATTATTGATAGCTTATTTATCTAATAAACGTAAACAATATATTATAATATAAAAAGCAGGAGATTCATATGATAAAAGATAATCAAAAGATGTTTAATAGAATACATGTACTATTGGATGCAGTTATTACTATACTTGCTTACAGCCTATCCTATTATCTGCGTTTCCATAGTTTCTTGACCAATATTAGCTTCTTGACTGTAGGCCGTTACTATGAATTTTCAGTATATGCTGGTTATTTAAATTATTTAATCCCTATTTATCTAATTATATATTATTATTCCAAGATGTATACTCCCAAACGGGGAAAACAAAAATGGACTGAAATTGCCAACATTATAAAAGCCAATACCATTGGAATCCTTATTTTTATCTTTATTTTGTACTTTATTGAAAGAGAAAGCCATATCGCCCGTGGTTTCCAAATTATCTTCTTTGCTACAAATATTATTTTATTAAGCTTTGCCAGATCCCTACTATCATATTCATTGAGATATGCCCGTAGAAGAGGTTACAACCTTAAGCACATAATTTTAGTTGGCTATAGTAGAGCTGCTGAAGCTTATATAGATAGAATACTGGGCAATCCTCAGTGGGGATATTATATCCATGGAATCCTGGATGACAATTTAGAGATTGGTACTGTTTATAAAAAAGTACCTGTAATAGGTACTATACAAAATCTAGAAGATTTCCTTAATAAAATGGATTTGGATGAAATAGCTATTACCCTTAGTATAAATGAATATGGGGAGTTAGAACACATTGTAGGTATATGTGAAAAATCAGGTGTTCACACTAAATTTGTACCCGATTATTATAATTTTATTCCTACTAAACCTTATACCGAAGATCTGAACGGGCTTCCAGTAGTAAATATCCGTAACGTACCTTTAAGTAATACTTTTAATCGGTTAGTAAAAAGGCTAATTGACATCTTTGGTTCAATTATAGCACTTATTATCTTTGCTATACCTATGATAACCATTGCAATTTTAATTAAGCTTACATCTAAAGGCCCTATAATCTTTTCTCAAATTCGCATTGGGAAACATAATAAAGAATTTAAAATGTATAAATTCCGCTCTATGGAATTGCAACCAGAAACTGAGGAAGTTAGAGCCTGGACCACCAATAGAGATCCCAGAGTTACCGGTATTGGTAAATTTATTCGCCGCACCAGCATGGATGAACTGCCTCAATTATTCAATATTCTAAAGGGGGATATGAGTTTGGTAGGCCCCAGACCTGAGAGACCTTATTTTGTAGAAAAGTTTAAGGAGGAGATACCAAGATATATGATTAAGCACCAAGTATCCCCAGGACTTACGGGCTGGGCACAGATTAATGGATATCGCGGTGATACCTCTATTAGAAAACGAATTGATTATGATTTGTACTATATTGAAAATTGGACTTTAAGTTTAGATTTTAAGATTTTATTCCTAACTATATTTAAGGGTTTTGTTAACAAAAATGCTTATTAATTTTCAGTAATATATGGCCAAGATTGGGTACAATATTAGTATAGTTTAATTACTAATATAATAGGAAAGGACCAATCATGGCTTTAAACCATAATAAAAACAATAAAAAGCAAAAATATCTATTATTAATAATAGCAATTCAAATAATAGTCATTATAGCCCTTTTTATAGGCATTAAAATATACACATCCTTACGTAGCATAAACTATGATGATAGTGAAGATGATAATATTATAGATAACGAGATTCCCATTCCCCACGCTGAGGAATATCGGAATCTAGTTATATTTGGTGTTGATTCAAGGGAAAATGCTCTTAAAGAGTCCACCAACAGTGACACCATTATAATTGTTAGTATTAATAATGATACAAAAGAAGTTAAATTGGCCTCTATTTATCGGGATACCTATGTTTACATCCCCGATAAAGGTTATAATAAAATTAATGCAGCCTATTTTAAGGGGGGCTATTCCTTGGCCCTCAGCACTATAAATACTAACTTTGACTTAAATATCAAAGAATATATTACAGTAAACTTTCGCACTTTGGTAACCATTATAGATAAACTAGGGGGTATAAGCCTAGATGTTAAGAGTAATGAATTAAATTATCTAAACGGATATGTGAAGGAATTAAATCGTATAAACAATACCAATTCTCCTACTCTAAAACAACCCGGTACCCAGGTGGTAAATGGCACTCAGGCAACTGCCTATGCTAGAATTCGCTATACTTCTGGAGGGGATTTTAAAAGAACTGAAAGACAACGAATTATTATAGACAAATTATTTCAGAAGGCAAAAGAAACGGATATTATAACTTTATCATCCGTGGTGGAGGAAATACTACCACAGATATACACTAATTTAAATACTAAAGATATCTTAAATCTCGCTAAAGATATTCTAGCATATAGTATTATAGACCAGACTGGCTTTCCCTTTGAAAAAGATGCCCATAATTACAAAAAGGTATCCTATGTATTTCCCATTAATTTAGAGGACAATGTGGTTAAGCTTCATCAATTCTTTTTTGCAGATATAGAATATGAACCCTCCCAAAGGGTCAAGGATTATTCTGCTTATATTGAAGCTATCAGAAGAGAGTAAAATTTATACCAGGGGCTACCAGAATGAATATGGGCTAGTAGATATACCTACTAGCCCATATTCATTCCGACAGCCCCTTAATTTTTTATTCTAGGGCTTTTTTAAGAAAATCTAAGGATTTTTCTCTTAATTTCTGTATTCTCTCATCCAACTTTTCAGGTTCACTGATAAAAAATCTACTAAAATCATTAAAGTCATCGGCAGCTTTAACCATATGGGATTCCAAATTTAGTTCTTCTAGAAGATCCTTGGTTCGGCTGCCTGTATCCGTGTGAAGCATGGAAATAAAGGGTTTTTTATAAATTATAGAAAACACTGTGCCATGGAATGAGTTAGTTATTACATATTCGGCTGCTTCCATAAGTCCTAGAAACTCTCCAGTATCGGCTGTATAAAAGGGTTCTAGCTGATTCTTAAATCCTGGTATATATCTTCGCTGCAATATAGGTAAGCCTAAAGAAATTGATAGCTTGTTGGCTAACTTCACCACCTGCTCATTCTTCTCTATCATGTAGACAAGGATATATGGCTCCTTTATTGGACTAGGCACTTTTATATCATTATAGTCTTCCTTTTTTAATAATAATGTAGGATCAAGAACTACATCTACCTTTTGCCCAGACAACTCCTGTACCGCATTTACTGCACTTTTTTCTCTCACAGAAATTGCTGTAAATTGCTTAAAGCCCTCTTTAAAATCTTCCCTAAACCTAGGTTGAAAATATTCCTTACCAATACTGGCTGCATAAGATATTCTCTTCTTTTTTGCTTCCGCAAAACTTAAAAGATAGGCGGGATCAAAACCGTCGGTATGGTCAGTATTCCATACCTGATCACTTCCTACTATATATGCATCCAGATTTAATTTGGCATCAGCTAGCTGCTTATAAGTTCTAAAATCCCCTATTAGCTTCAAATGTTTCCTATTAAATGCTTTATATTTCTTATACCTTTTCAGGCTAACAGGATTTTTAATAGATAAAGTAAGTTTTTTAGCAATACGCCTCCAACCAGTTGCCAACTTCATCGGATCGTATAAACCATCTATTATATCAGGATGATAGTTGATCACCCCTGCATCCAAACCCATGTCTTTTAATACCTTTTGTAATGCCCATGTCTGCAGGATTGCTCCATAATTATTGGCACTATGAAATGTTATTACTCCTACCTTCATGATAACCTCATTTCTGCTCTGTTGCTTTTACTCTTCATCCAGTTTATTTAGTACTTTCTGAATAGGAAATCTTATTTCCTCATTTATATAGACATTATCTGCTCTAACACCTAAGGCTTCCCATTCCTTTGTTGCTACCACTACATCATACTCCTGGAAACGTTTTGCAAAATATTTAATCTGTTTATTATACTCCCGATTATGTTTGTATTTATCGTAATTAAAATTCTTAAAATTATATACTGTCTTCTTCCCCAGCATACAACAGATATGGGACACTAATCTATCTAAACAGGAATGATGAATGCAATAGTCAAATATTACATCACCAAAGTACTTTTTCTTTTCCCTAAGCATTATCTGATCTATACGTTTTGTAAGATAACCACTATGAAGTCCCAGCCTTAAACATAGCTTGCTTAAGATATAATCCATTCGGGTATAATTAATTTCATAATTTAATGGAAAATATCCTACTTGGCTTTTTAGCTCAGAAAGTAATTCTGTGGCCCTTTTAACATCTTCGGCTTTCATAGCTACAAATACATCATACTTGTCATTATCTATAGAGTTTATCATCTTGATAATTTTGTTAGATTGATCGTCATGTTTTAATCCCTTGGTAAAAACTAATAACCTTTTCTTATCTGAAGGGCTAGCCTTAATCAGATCTAAATTACTCATATCTTGACTACTACCATTAAGAAGTATCTCTAATACCTGTTTAGGTGTATTAACAGAATCATAAGAGCAGAAAGTCTTATGGAAATTAGGGTATTCAAATTTATCCCTATTAATCTCATCCATAAGTTCATC
Source organism: Clostridiales bacterium (assembly GCA_012519565.1). Classification (GTDB taxonomy): domain Bacteria; phylum Bacillota; class Clostridia; order Lachnospirales; family Lachnospiraceae; genus Mobilitalea. The sequence continues at coordinate 10,520 of JAAYPX010000109.1, forward strand.
CACCTTATTGACCTTGGGTAATTCCAGGCTGTCAAGATCTAGATATAAGCCTCTGTCTGCTAGATATTCTTCTCTATCATAGGTAAATAAAATTATCTTCCTTTTGGTGACCCCATAATCAAACATAATGCTGGAATAGTCTGTTACCAGAATGTCGCTGGCACTAAGGAAATCATAGGTTTCATATTCATGTGGAAATTCTTTAATATTTTTATAATTGCTATAATCCATATGTTCCTTCACATAAGGGTGAAGCTTAACATAAAATATCTGAGAAGCACTAAGTCTTTGATCAATCTCGTTAAAATATAGGGATAGCTTTTCCAACTGTTTATCAGTCTCTTTTTTGTGCAATAATCCCCGCCAAGTAGGCATATAAACAATTACCTGCTTGTTTATTAGTCCCAGTTCCTTCCGTATCTCCACATAACGTTCCTCTTTAAAAAATACAGAATTCCTCGGGTATCCAGAGACCAAGGTGGTACCAGGATGTATTTTATCAATCATATAATCTCTCTGAAAAACCTCTTTAGAAAAGTGATTCTGATATAATAAGTAATCTGCAATTAAAAAATTCCGTTGAACATTACCCTGGGCATATTCCCTACCGGGAACTATTCTACCCATAGCCTTAAGAGGAGTTCCATGCCAGGTGTTAAGATAAACCTGCTCATCCTTTTTAATAAAATATGTGGGGAAACTAGTATCAGTAACTAAATACTTCGCTGTTGCTAAGGCTTTCATATATTCTTTAGAGTTCATTTTAATATAAGTGATATTTTTTATATTATATCGCTCTAACAACTTCTTATATCTGGGGAATAACTCTTCCTGCAGTGCTAATTTCACACGGTAGTGACCATATTCCGGTTTACTTAATTCCTGAAGTAAAGCAAATATATTCCCTGCCACATCCTCACCATGTTTGGATTCCAGCAATATACTCTTATCCTCTACCGGCAATTTCTCATACAAAGCAGTATAATATACACTTCCCCCCTGCCTTAAGATCGAGATAATAGGAAGCTTTTTATTAATAAGGGCCTTTTTATTGTTACTTTTTCTAAACTTATGAATTTTATTTATTGCCTTACTTTTATAATTACGAGCTTTATTTAGAATTCTATATACTCTATCTGGCATGTATTCACGCAGCTTGGTAAGAAATACCATCTTCCTGCGATTGGTAAACAAGGGTAAGTGCTTCTTCAACCAGCCAGATGAGTATTTAAGGTAATGATTATTCCGCCAATTAGGCAACTCTTTATCTAGAAAATCTTTGGTCTTATTAATGATTTCTAATTTTATATCTAGCTTGCCTTTACCTTTGTTCTCCTTCTTAAATAATGAAATATATCGGTATAAGAAGTGTCTGGCGCATATAAACTCTAGTTCGTCATAATACAAGTCCATATAATTGTTCTTTTTCATAAAATCAAAAACTATCTCAAATGCCTTGATAATATCTAGGGTTTGTTTTGAGAATGAGTTTAAGAAACCTCCCTGAGTAGTCTTACGATAATTATACAGAGGCTCCTCAACAACACCTATATACTCTGCCTTACATACCACCTGATATATTAAGGCTAAATCTTCAAACCTCATTCCCTCAGGGAAGGCCATGCCCTCCAGCAAACTCCTCTTATATAACTTATCCCAAGGGAAAGGCAGAATATGGGCCAGTTCAAATTTATTCTCTGAAAGAACAAAATTGCGATTAAGAAGTCCAGTCTTAACAATTTCCCGCTTTCTCTGTCCTACATGCTCTCTTTCAAATACATTATACCTACCACATATAACAAGGTCATTATTGTCTGTAATGGCTTTAGTATAAAGTTTCTCGCACATTTCTTTTTCTATATAGTCATCACTATCTACAAAAAGGATATAATCCCCCTTGGCTCTAGCCAAGCCATAATTTCTAGCATGGCTTACTCCACGATTTTCTGTAGAATATACTCGAATCATGTCAGGATATTTACTTTGATATTCTTCTAATATCTCTAGGCTATTATCTGTACTTCCGTCATTGACTGCTATAATTTCAATGTCTTTTAATGTTTGTGAAAGCAGACTTTCCAAACATTGCTTCAAATATCGTTTAACATTATAAACCGGCATTACAATACTAACCTTTATGCCCTTGCTCTCCATATCAAATGTTCCTCCTATTAACCAACCTGTCTTAATATACATTCAAGTACTCTCAAGCACAGATGATATGCAATTAATTTTTGAAAATATGTATATAAAGACGTTCTGATGCCTTACCATCAACATACTGATAATTTTCTCTGATAAATCTCTCCACTTTATCCCAATCAAATTGTTTTTGCAGGATTAGATCAATTATAGCATCAGTATCCCTAACCACAGGACCTGGTACATGATTTTCATATGCTTCATAAAAGCCTCTACCTAGATTAGAAAACTCTTCATAATCATAGGCATAAAAAATCATAGGTTTCTTTAATACACAATAATCAAATATAATTGATGAGTAATCTGTGATTAAGTAATTCGAAACCATAAGTAAAGTGCCAATGTCAGAATATGAAGACATAGATATTATTTGATTACTAGAATTCCCCCCAGATAGACTTCCCATGGCTTTCTCATACTTTTCAGCCACAAAAGGATGAAGCCTAAGAAGAAGAACATAATCCTCTGGCATCTTTTCCTTCCACAGCTGTATGTCTAGTGCCAGTTTAGGATTCATACCTTCATTATCACGAAATGTAGGCGCATAAAGAACAAGTTTTTTCCCTTTTAACATGGTAAACTCTCTATAAAATTGTTCTTTTCTTTCAGCCATTAGGGCAGAATTAAAGAAAATATCAGTCCTGGGTAATCCGTATATAAACACCTTGTCTTCTGGTATTCCAAAAGCTCCTGCATAAATTTTTTTACTTTTTTCTGAATTGACGATTAAGTGGGTTATACGGCTATTGGCTTTCTTCTCTAGCCATTTTAGAAGTCCTTCATTAACATCCTGGCCAAATTTTTTAATGGTTCCAGTTCCGTGCCAAAGCTGTACCACCGATACCTTTCTCCTAAAGATTATAAATGCCATAGGTAGAAAAGTATTGTCCAGCATTATATAATTTGAAGTTGCCAGATGGTAAGGTTTTATGAAAAAAAATACCAGCTTACCCTTGATTTTATGGATATCTTTGACCTGATTTCTCTCGGATTTATGCAAAAAAGCGAAGGTATAGCCTTCATTTAAACTGCTCAAATATTCGACCATCCTTCCCACATTACCATCCCTGCTGCTATCATGGGTCATAATACAAAATATTTTATTGTTTTTGATGGGAAATATCAAACGAAAAATATAATATATTGCTGCAAATATCAAATATCCAACGATTTTCAATCTATTGTTCCTCCATGGGAAGTAATTAAATCTACTACTTTCTTTGAAGCATCTCCCTTATCTGTATGATTAAACTTACTTATAAAAGCCTCATACTTTTGCTTATATTTTGTATAATCATAATTTTCAATTTCCTCTACCAATTCTTTTGTTGTAGTGACAATAGGCCCAGGAGCCTCATTCACAAAATCAAAATAGAAACCTCTTAACTTGTCCTTATAATCTTCTAAGTCATAGGCATAAAAAATCATTGGCCTTTGCAAAATACTATAGTCAAACATAACCGAAGAATAGTCTGTTATAAGCACATCAGCTATTAAATAAAGTTCAGCAATATCGAAGGAAGATGTAAAGAGGTAGTAAAAATTTTTATATTTTTCAAAATCCAAATTCTCACTAACCAGATAATGGGCTTTTACTATAACCACATAATCCTCCCCTAGACGTTCTTTCAGATAATCATAGTCCATTGGAGTATTAAATCTATATTGCTGGGGGCCATAATGTTCATTATCCCTCCATGTGGGTGCATATAGAATGATTTTTTTATCTAAAGGTAAGTTCAGGGCCTTCTTTATAGTTTTAATTGTAGCAAAATTATTATCATTTATCAAAATATCATTTCTAGGATATCCAAATTCTAAGATCTCCTTTTTAAAATCAAATGCTCTTCTAAATATCTCAGTGGAGTATCGGTTTTGAGATAGTAGGTAGTCCCATGTTCTAACATTTTGGACAAACTTCTTTTTATAATCTTCAATACCTTTTTCTCCCTCCATCTGTACATCAAACATATCAAGGGCTAACCTTTTAAGGGGGGTTCCATGCCAGGTCTGAATGTATAGTGTCTTTTTTCGCTTAACTAAATAAGCTGGCATTCTGGTATCACTAACCCAGAAGCCTGCTTTGGCAAAAACCATAAAATATAAAAAACTCTTTCTTTTAACTTTCTTTACATTTCCCGGTATGGCGATAGAAAGATCTTCTAAAATGTAATAGCAGCTATACTCCCTATCTAATCCTCTTCTCACCATCTCTTCATAGATGAATCTAGGATTACCAGAATAATTTCTACCCAGATTGCTTTCAAAGATAATCATTCTCTTGTCTACAGGATTAATTAATATCAGCAATCTATAGAAAATTAAAACTGGTATTTTAGCTATTTTCTTAATAATCTTACTACCATTTATCATACCCTTCACCTTGCTCGGAGAATTACTCACTGTCCTTTGCTTTTAAATCACATTTAATTTTAGTTGTAGATATTCCTTCTGTTCTGCTTAAGTATACTACCTCACAGTAATCCTTAAGGAAATCAAATTTACCTTTCCAATCGTCACCCATAACAAATACATCTATATTATGATTTTTCACATCATCAATTTTCTGCTCCCAGGTATATTCGGGGATAACTTCATCTACATATTTAATAGCTTCCAATATGATTTTTCTATCTTCATAGGGATAGTATGCCTTTTTATTTTTAATGGCATTAAACTCATCTGAGGATAAGGCCACCACTAGATAATCTCCCAATTCCCTAGCCCTTCTTAGTAAATTAATATGGCCAACATGAAGTAAATCAAAGGTTCCGTAAGTAATAACTTTTTTCATTGCATTTATTCTCCTTCCAAACCTGTATACATAATATTCTTGAAAACAAATAGTACTTAATTAGCATCCTTATCATTATTTTTTCCCGGTAATACTATGCTACCATTTTTCATTTCTACAGGTTTCCTCTTCTTTTTCCTCTTCTTTTGTCTTGGATAAATACCATTGGATCTTTGTTTGTAAATTAGGGCTACTTCGTTGACATCTCCTTGGGCAACGACGGTTCCCTGCTCTAATAAAATTGCTTTATTGCAAATACTTTTTATTTGATTAATATTGTGGGATACAAATAAAACCGTAACCCCCTTGTCGAACATTTCCTTAATTCGATTCTCGCTCTTCTTTCTAAACTTAGCATCTCCAACAGAAAGAACCTCATCCAATATAAGAATATCAGGTTCCACTACTGTGGCTATGGAAAATCCTAGCCTGGCTTTCATTCCAGATGAATAATTCTTAACAGGTACATCAATAAATTCACCTAGCTCAGAAAACTCTACAATCTCATCAAACTTATCATTTATAAATTCCCTAGAGTAGCCCAGTACTGCACCGTAGAGATAGATGTTCTCTGCACCGGTATATTGTAGATCAAACCCTGCTCCCAGTTCCAATAAGGGCACAATCTTCCCTCTGGTAATCACCTTACCTTCAGTAGGTTTTAAAACTCCAGCTATGATTTTTAGCAAGGTACTTTTCCCTGCCCCATTGGCCCCTAATAGCCCAATTCTATCTCCTTCTTCCACAGTAAAAGATACATTCTTAAGGGCCCAAAAACCTTTATACTTCATTCTTCTGGTAATTGTCTTTATTATAAACTCTTTTAAATTATCTACCTTTTCGGTACTCATTCGAAACTGCATACCGATACGGTCTGCTTTTATCACTATTTTGCCCATCTACAGCCTCCTATAGATATAAGATAAACTTATCCTGACTCTTATAGAACATAATAGTTCCTACAACTAAAGCAAGTAGACTAAATGCTAAAGAGTAGATAAGTTCTTCCCTACTTAATGGACTGGCATACATTACTGTATTTCTAAAGTTTTGAATAATGGAATATAAGGGATTGATCTTAAGAATCCATTCATGTCCTCTTTTTATCAGTCTTGATGGCTCATAAAAGATCGCCGAACAATACATAATAAGCATCAGTATTACACCCCAGAGATATTCCATGTCCCTGAAAAATACCGCCAGTGTAGCCAAGATTAGCCCCACGCCTATTGACATAATTAACAGAATCAATAGGGGAATTATTGATTGTAATATATATACGGATGGTTTAATCCTTAGATAAATTGCCACAAGAATCAAAACAATTAAAGATATCAAAAATGTGACAAATTGAGCTAGTACCGATGATAGTGGATATATATACTTAGGTACATATACTTTTTTAATCATCTGACCATTAACTCTCATGGATCTCATGGCAGCTTTAGTGGCACCAGAAAAGAAACTATAAAGGAGCCTTCCAGATAAAATATATACTGGAAAGGCCTGGTCTTCTTTACCATACAGTTGCGAAAACACAACGGTAAGTACTAACATGGTTAGAAAGGGCTCTATCAAGGTCCAAAGAATTCCAAGGTAGGAACGCCTGTATTTTAAAGTGATATCTTTTTTAATTAATTCTACTAAAAGGTATTTGTATTTGGTAAAATTCTTGATAATCTGCTTCATATAACCTAACCTTTCATTAAAGACTAACTGGTCTAAAGGTGGGGGTCTTACTTAAGTTTAAACACTGCTTCAACAACTCTCTTAGAAGCCTCTCCATCTTCCCATGAACAATATTTATTATAAAAGTCATCATATTTTTTATTATATTCATCTTTAATCTGATCGAGCTTCTTAATAGCCTCTACAACCTCTTCTGTAGTAAACAATAAAGGTCCTGGTAATTCTTCCTCAATGTCAATATAAAAGCCCCTAAGTATATCCCTATATTTCTCCAGATCATAAGTAAAGAATAACATTGGTCGTTTTAGATTAGCATAATCAAAAAACACCGATGAATAATCTGTTATAAGACAATCAGAAATTAGATATAATTCTGATATATCATCGTATCTACTGAAATCAAAGGCAAAGCCATCATACCCTGCGATATCAAGGGAATCCGCTATATGATAGTGGGTCCTAAGTAGTATAACATATTCTTCGCCTAATTTCTCCCTCATATATTCTAAATCCAATTTTAGAGAAAATTTATATTGGCCTTTTACATAATACTCATCATCCCTCCAGGTAGGGGCATATAAGATTGTCTTTTTATTCTTGGGTATTCCCAATCTTTCCTTGATTCCCTCAGCAATTTGCTCTTTATTAGCATAGTGTAAAATATCATTACGGGGATAGCCTGTTTCCAGCATAACCTTATCAAATTTAAAACATCTACGGAAAATATCGCTGGAATACTGATTGGGGGCTATTAAATAATCCCATGCCCTGGACTGCTTATATGTCTCTTCTTTATAACGGACTGTGGATGCATTGATATTCTCTAAATCAAACACCAATTGTTTTAAAGGAGTTCCATGCCAAGTCTGCAGGAATATATTACCTTTTCTTTTCTTAATCCAAACTGGATGTCTAACGTTAAAAATATAATATTTACATCTAGCCAGGTAATATACATAGGGGATACTAAAGCGCTTAACCTTTCTATGGGGGTAGGGTATCTTGGTGTTTTTCTTGTCCATCACCCAAATAAACTTATATTTGCCAGGATAATTTTTTGATAGATACTCAAAAATATACTTAGGACTATCTGAATAATTCTTACCAAAGAAACTCTCACAAAACACCCAATTGTCTTTCATAGACAATCTTAAGAATATTTTTCTATATAGTAACTTCGGAAACTCTCTCTCATTTTTTATTAACTGTTTAACTCTTTTAATAATTCTCCGTCTATTAACTACTCTAATTACCTTATGAATATTCCCAGATATGAAGCCTTTAAGTATCCTATAATCATCACCACTATAGGATTTTATCAAGTCCTCGTCCATATCTCGGACAATATTACATATCCTCTTAAATTGCTTATCCCTAACTTTTTTGTTGGTAGCAACCCTTAAATTAGGCGCAAAATATGAAACACTATATTTAATAATCTTTTTATCTAATAGTAACTTAAGTTCCCTAGCTTCACTAGAAGATGATTTCTCTAATAAGCCATTTGCATACTCATAGGTATTTACATACTCGGAAAATCCTTTGCTACCCTTTTGCTGTCCTAGGGGTAATAAACCATCGTCCCCTCTATAATCTCTCTTGGCATAGATGGCCTGATTATTATAAGCATACTCTCTAGCCACAGATAAAAGTTCCAGTACAAAAGGATAATCTGATAGATATATTATCTCTTCATTAAATCTAAGTCCATGTTCTTCAACCAAGGAACGTCTTATTAAAATATTAAGGACAGATATCCCCCTGACACTATTTTTATTGTTAATCAAATGATTATAGGCAGTGCCTCTATCAGCTTTGCTAGCTATATCACTTAATAGCAAATCCTTATCTTTCTCATCCACATAATCATCATTAGAGATATCTTCCCCATCATCATCTCCAGAAGTTCCGTCATCATTATACATCTTCATTAAGAATTGACTACGTCTTAACCAGGTCCATTGCATCCTACCATATACCAGGTCTGCCTTACTCTCCTTGGCAGACCTAATTAATAGTTCCAAAGTATCTGCTTGTAGATAATCATCACTATCAAGAAAATATATATATTCACCAGAGGCAACTGACATTCCAAGATTTCTTGCTGCAGCTACACCGCTTTTCCCTTCTAAATGCTCTACTTTAATAGGAGCTATTCCCTGGTAATCTTCTAGAAAAGCCTCAATATCCTCTTCTATATGATCACAAACTATTATAATCTCTATATCATTAAAAGTCTGTTCCTTAAGACTTTGCATACATTCTTCAAGAAAGGATAGCTCTCTATGAAATGGTATTATAACGCTTACTTTCATCCCTATTCCTCCACTACTTCTTTGGTAACCCCTTTAAATCAAATACTTGCTCAACCACTTTACGGGATGCCTGTCCGTCCTCCCATGCACAGAATCTATCATAAAACTTCTTATACTTATCTTTATATTCCTCTTGTATCTGCTTTATATTATTAATAGATGATATGATTTCCTCTGTGGTAAATAATATAGGACCTGGTAACTCTTTCTCTATATCTATATAGAAGCCCCGTAGTATATCCCGATATTTCTCCAAATCATACATAAAGAATAACATAGGACGTTTTAAATTGGCATAATCAAAGAATACAGAGGAGTAATCAGTAATTAACATATCAGATATCAAATATAGCTCAGATATATCATCATAATTGCTTACATTGTAGGCAAAGCCCTCTAAACCTGTAATATCTAAAGAATCCGCTATAAAATAATGGGTTCTAAGCAAAACTACATACTCACTACCTAGCTGCTGCTTCATAAGATGCAGATCCAATTGTAAGGTAAACTTATACTGTCCCTTGGCGTAGTACTCATCATCCCTCCAAGTAGGAGCATATAAAATCGTTTTCTTATTCTTAGGTATACCCAGCCTATTTCTAATCTTATCGGCTATAATTTGACGATTAGCATCATGTAAGATGTCATTTCTGGGATATCCAGTCTCTAGCATAACCTTATCAAACATAAAACAACGGTGGAATATATCGCTAGAGTACTTATTAGGTGCAATTAGATAATCCCATGCCCTTGACTGTTTATATACCTGCTTCTTATATTTTGGTGTGGCAGAACTTATATCTTCTATATCAAATACCAGTCGTTTTAATGGTGTACCATGCCAGGTTTGTAAAAACACATTCCCCTTGCGCTTAACTGTCCATACCGGCTGCCTGCTATTAAAAATATAGTACTTACTACGGGCCAGATAATACATATAAGGAATACTGAAACGCTTGACTTTAATATGACGATAGGGTATCTTTGTATTTTTCTTATCTATAACCCAAATAAATTTATATTTTCCCTTATAATTTTCAGAAAGATACTGGTAAATATATTTAGGACTATCAGAATAATTCTTACCAAAAAAACTTTCACAGAAAACCCAATTTTCTTTTAAAGACATTCTAATGAAAAATCTACGATATAAATACTTAGCTAAAGCCCTCTTGTTCTTGGTTATTTTTTTAAATTTTTTCCACGCCAAATGACGATTGACTATAGCAATGGACTTCTTAATATTCCCTCTGTAAAAGGATTTAAGCAGCTTTCTTTTATATTTTTTATAAGAGCGTAGCAAGTCGATATCCATCTGAGAAATAAGCCTATGAATAATTTCATACTGTTTGTCCCTTAACTCTATCTTAGTACTTCTTCTTAATTTAGGAGCAAAATACCTAACACTATAATGAATAATCTTCTTGTCCAGCCGTTTTCTTAAATCACTATCTGCTTCTATTTGTGTCTTGGCATACTCATAAGCATATACATACTCAGTAAAACTTTTACTTCCTTTCGTCTGTCCCAAAGAAGGATAATTAATGGGATCGTTATGATTTCTTTTTACATACAAAGCTTCCCTAACGTAGTCAAACCGCTCTGCTAGGGATAGAAGTCGTAAGACAAATGGATAATCAGATAGGAAGCATATATCTTCCTTGAACTCTAACTTATTTTCTTTAATTAACGAACTTTTAATCATTAGGTGTAGCACTGTAATGCTTCTTACACCTTTTCTTCTAGAGACCAACTGGTAATAAGCTCTTCTTTGTTTTTTGGCAATTTTCTCTATTTCTTTTGCTAATCTCTCTTCTTCTGTTAGATTAGCATCATCGTCCGAGCTATCAAGATCATCTGTTTCATCTTCAGTGTCATCCTCAACAGAATCATCACTCATTAACTGGTCGTCATCAATGGAGCTTTCCCGTTCATCTTCTCCGCCGCTTTCTAAATCAGCTTCACCTATGTCAGAGGAAGATGTACTAGTTTCTTCATCGTCTTCTGTTTCATTCTCTGTTTCATTTTCTATTTCCAGTTCAGATTCATCCTCTGCCTGATTAGCCAGATATACATTTCTCGTGAACCATGTCCACACTTTTTTCCCATAGGCTATATCTAATTCCTTCTCTTTTGCAACCGTTACCAAGTATTCCAATGCACGGGAATCAAGATAATCATCACTGTCTAAAAAATATATATACTCACCTGATGCCATAGATATTCCAAGATTTCTAGCAGCGGCTACACCACTTTTTTCATCCAAATAATGTACACTTATATTTAATTCATTTTTATAGGGTTCTATGAAAGATGCAACATCTTCCTCCACTCGATCACAAACCAATATCACTTCAAAATCTCTATAGGTTTGTTCTTTCAGACTTTCAATACAATCTTCAAGAAATGAAATCCCTTTATGGAACGGAACGATTACGCTAACTGTCATCTAAATACCTCCATATCTCATGCTTTAAGCAATTTCCGGGGAAAACCATATTCAATGGGATTATAGCATTCCATTAGTTACAAGTCAACCTGGATAAGAACGCAAAAAAGCTGTCGGATAACCCCGTATATCGTAACTATTATAGTATATACGTTATCCAACAGCTTCTATATTTATTTGTCTTTATTAAAATAATTATATAAGATTGGATTAGCATTGAAGGATTATTACATATCCTTTAATCTATTTAAGGCACTAAATATAGCCCGTATTGAAGCTCTAGTAATATTGGTGCTGACTCCAACACCAAATGTGGATTTGCCTGTTTTAGTATCCATCATATGTATATATGCTGCCGCTTGAGCACCACCACCAGAGCTTAAAGCATGTTCACTATAGTCAAGGATTTTAATCTGTATATCTAACTGAGTTTTTAATCCTCTCTGGATCGCATCGATTGGTCCATTTCCTGTGCAATCCATAGCCTTCTCAACTCCGTTATCTGTATAAACCACATGGGCTATTGTATCATACTCTTCATCATGGTTATGGGTTTCTTCAATCCTACAACTTCTAAAATGTAGAGGTTCTTTTTTATCAAGATAGTTAATCTTAAACTGCTCCATTATTTGCTCAGGAGCAACCTCTCCTTGTTTTTCTGAAATCTTCTGAATAATTTCAGCAAACTCTTTATGCATAGCTTTTGGCAATCTGTAGCCAAAGTAAGTCTCCATAACAAAGGCCACGCCGCCCTTACCTGACTGACTATTGATACGTACAATAGGTTCATACTGCCGTCCAATATCAGAAGGATCAATTGGCAGATATGGAACAGCCCATATTTGACTATTTCTCTCCTTCATAGCCCGGACACCTTTATTAATAGCATCTTGATGGGACCCTGAAAATGCAGTAAATACTAATTTACCAGCATATGGATGTCTCTCGTGAACCTTCATCTTAGTAAGGCGTTCATAGGTTTCAATTATTTCATTAATATTATCTAAATCTAGATTAGGATTTATTCCTTGGGAAAACATATTATAGGCCAAAGTAAGCAAATCTACGTTACCTGTTCGCTCACCATTACCAAACAGTGTGCCTTCTACCCTATCTGCCCCAGCCAATAAAGCTAACTCCGCAGCTGCAATGCCAGTTCCTCGATCATTATGAGGATGAACACTAAGAATTATCGTATCCCTATTCTTAAAATTACGATCCATCCATTCAATCTGATCCGCATACACATTAGGGGTATTCATTTCAACTGTAGCTGGCAGGTTTATTATCATCTTATGCTCTGATGTAGGTTGCCATACCTCTTGCACTGCTGTGCATACTTCTAAGGCATACTCTACTTCAGTTCCAGTAAAACTCTCAGGGGAGTACTCTAAGATAATCTCTCCTGGAAAGGTCTTAGCACATTCTTTTACTAATTTGGTTCCTTCTATAGCAATATTTTTTATCTGCTCTTTGTTCATATTAAAAACTACATCCCGTTGTAATGTGGAAGTGGAATTATAAATATGAACTATGGCTCTTTTAACTCCCTCTAAGGCTTCGAAGGTTCTTTTAAGTAAATGTTCCCTACATTGAACTAATACCTGAATAGTTACATCATCAGGAATTAGTTTTCTTTCTACCAACTGTCGTAAATAATCAAATTCGATTTGAGATGAGGATGGAAAGCCTACTTCTATCTCTTTAAAACCTAATTTAACAAGAAGTTTAAAAAACTCAATTTTCTCCTCAACTACCATAGGCTCTATTAAAGCCTGATTACCATCCCGCAGGTCAACACTACACCAAATAGGTGCTTTGTCTATTTCCTTATTGGGCCACTGTCTTTCTTTATAATCTAATACTGGTGATTTTTGATATCTTTTATAATTCAACATAGCATACCCTCCTAGTTTATATTAACTTATTGATTCTCATTTAATGAATGTATATGCATATACATTCATTATCATTAAGCATTACTGTAGAATAGATTTTCTTTCTTTTTATCAAAGTTATATAAACTACAGAGTCGATAAATCACGCTATATATTTTGATTACGAACAGCTTGACTTTGTCTACTCTAGTCCCAATCAAACCATATCCTTTCCTTTTTTTAATGCTAACCATATTTATTAATGCATAAATATAAAGTGTCACTATAATTTTATAAAATTATAGTGACACATATTATATCATCTAGGTTTATGTTTGGCAACTATTAATTTTTACTTTTATTATTAAATAATTTACTCTCTTTCCTCTATATTAACACTTACTACTGGCCGGTTTGTTATATTGACATTGATAGGCAAATCACTTTTCACCTCCAGGGTGTATGTACCTACAGATAAACCTATTGCATCAATGTATGGACTAATACTATTTCTTGAGATTTTATTCACTGTATCCTTTGGACCGGATACCCTAACACTGACAGTGCCAACAGTGTTAAATGAGATATCCAGGTCCTCTGGTAGATTAATTATCTTAATATCTGACGGCCACACACTGACTTCATTAGTTTCCGCTTTTTCTATGGTAATATTAATGACCGCTGTTTTATCATCTCCTACAAGCACAACTCCTGACGGCAACCTTTCTTGTAGATCAATCACCTTATCCTCTATGCTATTCTTGGAGTTCATTACACTTTCCTTGATATTTAAATAATGGATACTACTAAGGGCATTATCATCCCCTGCTATAATTATAGTTTTAGGAGCATACTCCACATTGGTCATGACATACCCAGGGGCTGGGTTACCAGTGGCAGTTATTAGTAAATTAATCTCCTTCGTCTTATATACATCTATACTGGCTGTGATATAATCCTTACTAAAGGTCAATTTAGAATCATTTATTTGATTTCCATCCCGATCTAAAACTATAGGTTTTTCTATGGTGTTAAAAGAATTGGTAAAACCATCAATGTCTACTCTTATAACAACTTCCGCAATAGACTCTATTCTGCTTTTCGGTCCCGAAACTGTTATCATCATAGGATTTGCTGTCTTTTTCCCTACATAATATCCCTCTTCAACATCTCCAACAATTTCTACGCTGACCTTAAAGTCCTCTTCTACCAATTCCACTAGATCGACCTGCATCATTTGATTTTTACCATCTATAATAAGTACTTCATTTTCATCATATTTAGTACATACAATATCTATAGGGACAGCATTTACCACTGACAGCTTTTTAAAATCAGCCGTTACCATAAAGTCATCTTTAGATAAGCTTTCTATTACAGAACGCCTACCCTGAATAGTAAAATCTACAGTTTCGTTCTCGATAATATCATATACTTGATCAATTGAAGTTATTTCATCTTCATTTATAATCTTCACAGGAACATTTCTTAATTTTTCAGTTGTGACAGGATCATCCACATTGGTTATGAATAGCCATATTATGAAGGCGAGAATTGCGGATAGAACCTTTAAGCTGATATTTCTAGTCAACCTTTCTTTCATTCTTAATTCTTCCTCTCCATAATTTAATTTTCTTCACCTCTGTGGACTTTCTTTGGGCATCCGTTAACTTGCTTCTTAAATAGTCTTCATCAATATTACGGATTAGTTTGCCCCCTTTTGCAATGGATACCTTGCCTGTCTGTTCTGATACAATAATTGTTAAGCAGTCTGAAATCTCACTGATACCAAGGCCTGCACGATGTCTGGTGCCCAGTGCTTTGCTTATTTGCTTATTGTCAGAAAGGGGGAGGTAACAGGTTGCTGCAACAATTTGATTACCCCTAACTATAACAGCCCCATCATGTAATGGCGTATTATCTTCAAATATATTGATTAATAATTCGCTACTAATTATAGCTTCTACTAAAATACCAGTATTTATGAATTCATCCAGCGAAACATCTTCTTCTATCACTACTAAAGCACCAGTTTTTGCTTTTGCTAATTCAAAAGTTGCTTTAATCAGTTCATTTAATGTATGGTCTGAGAACTTTTCATTTTTATCCTTGGAATCATCGAAGGCAATAATGGACTTAACAATATTTTTCTGTCCAAGCCGTTCTAGGGCCTTGCGAAATTCTGGCTGAAATAGTACTATTACAGCTATTATTCCCACACTAATGGTATTCCTAATAATCCACTGTATTACATTTAACTCTAGAAGGATTGCCATAAGCCAGAATACCATAATAACTGCAATACCCTTCACTAAGGACCATGCTCTAGTACTCTTGATCCACTTTACCAAATGATAAATCAAAAATGCCAGTATAATGACTTCTAATATATCAGGCAGATTTATCTTCGGTAAATATAATCTTATCAAATATTTATTGACAAAACTCTTAATCGCATCCATATGCCCTCTCCTGCTCCATTACCTAAAACAACTATTTTTGATGATTATAACCAATCCTCTTCCCAGACCTTATCTTTGAGTATCCTCATATTCCTCATCATAATCTTCATCATAATCCTCATCCTCATAGGGATTGGACTCTCTATAGCGGCGTTCCCTATCCATGTTAGAGCCACTAATATGCTTAATATTTCTTTGAGGTGTTGTCACTGTTATCTTAGGTACAGCTTTTACATAATAATAATAGACATCATCCTCAAATTGAGTATGTTCAACTCCAGAATAATCCAAAGTCATCCGGAAGAAATGTATTACAAATACAATAATTGCAGATACAATTGTTCCAAAAATCAAGCCAACAATATTACCAGTATTATTTACAAAGAAATAACTCATGAAAAATCCTAGAATTCCCGTTAAGGCTCCTGCTGCAATTGCAATTTCTGAAGAATAATCCATTCTCATCCTTCTTATAGTATACACCACAACTATGGTCAATGAAAATATTACTATAGTCATAATTAATTGTTTATTTTTAAGTAAATTGTCAATGACATAAGTATATAAAGATAAGGTATCCTCAATTGTCATATTAATCTGCAATGTTGCAGCCGACTTTACTATTTGGAACAGGTAGTATACTATCACACCGCATCCCATTGGTATAATTGCAATCGGAGATGAAATTAGGCCCATTAATATCGGAATTATATAAGGAATCTTCAAAAGATATAAAATTGGAACTGCTAATATAACATATCCCATACTGGGGGTAAACCGGGCAAATAATAAATATAAAATCAATAAAATCAGTATAACTATAACAGATAGAATGTTGGATACAAAATAAATCTGTAAAACTGCCAAGCCCGTAGCCAGTAATACCATAATTGAAGATGGTGTAAAGGCACTTAGTAAGGATAGAATCAAAACAACCGGCAAAGAACTAAGCCGTTCATCATTTCCTATATTGGTGTTTATCATTTTAAATGCAATAAAAGCAAAGATAAACTTTAACCCTGGCAAAATAAAATCATTATATTTCTGATAAAAATTTCTTACCCTCTCCCTAAAAACAAGTAATGGCATCATAATAATTTCCTCCCAAATTAAGTTTCCGGCGTTTCTTCATTATATAACTGATTAAGCCGACCAAGTAATTTATAATACCGAGCCAGTTTTTTCCTGGAGCTATCATATTTAATAGAATATCCTAACAAGGCACCA
>JAAYPX010000110.1 GCA_012519565.1 Clostridiales bacterium
ATATAAAATATAATAATTATCTACTAAAGATTAGATTAAAATGAGGCTATATATAATGACTTATATGATGTATTCACCTGATTACACTAGCCCTGTTACTATTGTCTTAGGAATATCCATCATCCAAGTTATTTATATACAGCCTCATAGTTTAGATAATCTTCTATTAATCTATATATTATTTTTATCTATATATAACTAAATATATATACATATATCTATTATTATCATTAGTAGTAGTAATTGTTATATTATTGCCTTATTAGTTGGTAAATACTTGTGTCCAGTATATTGTACCATTGCTGGATTGATATACACCAATACCAATTTTTCCGAAATTACCATTTAAGATATTAGCTCTATGGCCAGGAGAATTCATCCAACCAGTAACAACTTCCTGAGGTGTTCTTTGACCATATGCGATATTCTCTCCTGCTGTTCTGTATTGAATACCAAACTCTCCTAATACAGTTGAGAAGGATGTTCCATTAGGTCTGGTATGGGAGAATAACTGTACTGTCTCTTCTGCACGTTTGTTAGCGGCAGCAGTTAAGGTTGAATTGCTTGTTAAAGCAGATAATCCTGCTTTGGCCCTCTCTTGGTTTACCAATTGAAGAACCTGATTGGCATAACTACTTAAACTAGAGTTATTTGTGCTGCCATGGTTACTGTCTGTATTGCCAGTCTTGCTATTATTGCTAGTCTTGCCAGTGTTATCAGTCTTTCCATTATTTCCAGTATTGCCAGTATTACCAGTCTTGCCAGTATTACCAGTATTACCAGTATTACCTGTGTTGCCAGTATTACCTGTGTTGCCAGTATTACCAGTCTTGCCAGTATTACCAGTATTACCTGTATTACCTGTATTATCATTTTTATTATTTATAATAGAGATTATTTCTTCTAGTGAGTCAATATTTTTAACATTGTTTATATTAATATTGAAATATCCATTTTCACGTAGTTTGTTGATTACCTCTGTAGCATTAGAACAGTCAGATAAATCAATCCCTTTGTATACTAATTTATTATTTTTATTTTTTGCTTTTTGTGCATTATTTGTTTTAGAATTGTATATTGCTACTGGATTATTTGAATTTTCAGAATTATTTTCTGCTTTCTTATATATGTTTTTATTCTTTTGGCTTGTTACAGGGGTAACCTGCTCTTCTTGTGCAGTATCCTTCTTCTTACTATCTTTACTATCCTTATCTTTCTGTGAATTGTCTACCTCTTTATTAGAAGCTTCTTCTTTAATTTCCTTTTCTGTATCTACTAATGTTTCTTCTTTAGTAATATTCTCATCATTAGAATTATTAACTTTGCTTTCTACTTCTGTAGTATATTGATCTGCATTTTCAATGCTTATATTCTCAGTTGATTCATTATTATTATTTAATAAATCAAGCCCATTAGCAAATGTTCCTAATAATGATAAAACTAGTGTGCAAGCTGTTGATATGATTAATTTTTTCATATTGTACCTCCTTGTTGGTATCAATTATGTTACAACCATAGGGTAACATATAGACCCAGGGGGTTCAATAGTTAGATATTGGTGGCAATGGCTATTTCTACACTATATATACCATATTATGTAATCATATTAACCATGTTTTATTAAATAAATTACCTTATATATCCATTATATTAAAGATAAAAAATCGCCTCAACCCCAAACAAATAAGGGGTTAGAGGCATGACGGTCTATAGAAAAATATAATTTAATTATTAAGTAAATGTACTCCTTTTCTTGCCAGTATTATGTTTCATATTTATTTCGCATATATTAATTAATTGTTACATATGTATTATCTTATTAATTTGGTTAAGCTATATTATTCCATGTTATGGAATAGAGTGATTATTATTCTTTTCAATATTAGTACAACTTAAATCATTATAATCATGGTCACTGTAATTAAAATCATCATAAGCAAGATCGCTATAATAAGGAACAATAATATAATTACCAGCATGAATAGTGTCTGAATCTAGTCCGTTGCTGTCTTTAATCTCTTTAATATAATCATTTATATCCCTATATTCATCTGTTATGTAATCTGAGGCAATACTCCATAGGGTGTCTCCCTTTTTAATTTCAACAGTGGTAACCCGCTTATATCGCTCTTTCTCTTTTTCTGCTGTAACAGTAGTACTAATTAGACCCGCTGAAATTAGAATAAACAAACATACTATTGCACTCCCCAATATGATAATATTTTTGTCATTTAGAATAAATTTTTTATTTTGCATCCTAAACCTTCTAAATTTGTCTTTTGTGATTAAAATATTATTATTCTATTGATTAGCAGTCACAGGATGTCAAAACTAGTTCATAAATGGTCTTATATTTAATCGAACACATGATGCGAACATTTGTTTATGTATGCATTATATCGAACATAGGTACGGTTGTCAATATCTTTATCGAACATATATTTCTTTTTTCAAACATTTTTTCGTTTTTTAGAACATTAGTTTTGCATTTTTGTTCCAATCATGTTATAATATAGACTATAGGTAATTAGTCTTTGCTTTATGCAAATGTGAACTATATATATATTAATTAAGAAAATGGAGGCTGACTTATGGGATATGGTAGAATAAGTACGAAGCAGAAAGAAATACTAGAATTTGTTAAATCCGAGATTATTAATAAGGGTTATCCACCGGCAGTCCGTGAAATTTGTGAAGCCGTTCATTTGAAGTCTACATCTTCGGTTCATTCCCATTTGGAAACTTTAGAAAAGAACGGTTATATTCGTCGAGATCCATCAAAGCCAAGAGCAATAGAGATAATAGATGATGAGTTCAACCTTACCAGACGTGAATTAGTTAATGTACCGATTGTTGGTACCATTACAGCAGGCCAACCAATTTTGGCAGTTGAGAATATAGAGAGTTACTTTCCTATTCCTTCTGAATTTATACCCAATGAAGAGACTTTCATGCTGAAGGTTAAAGGCAATAGCATGATTAATGTTGGTATATTAGACGGTGATAAGATTCTTGTACAGAAGCAAACCCATGCAAAGAATGGCGATATTGTAGTTGCTTTAATAGATGATGAGGTGACTGTCAAGACATTTTATAAAGAAAATGGTTATTATCGCCTGCAACCAGAAAATGATACCATGGAGCCTATTATTGTGTCTGATTTAAGTATACAGGGTAAAGTGATAGGTCTATTCCGTATTTTTTAAGATATGAAGCTCTTACAAATCTTCTGTTTAATACATAAATAGGGCAAAGGCAATATATAATTGCCTACCTTCTTATACTAAGCTAATGCATACTGATGTAGACCAGTACGCCAAACTTATGTAATGTACATGTCTTGGAAAACATTCTACAGATATAAGGAACTATAGGCAAAGTAAGCAGGGGCAGTCACCATAGCCTTATAATCTATTGTGACTGCCCCATAATTTAATTGTTCTTATATTTTATATTCTTGTTAAATTCCCAAAGCTTCCTTAGACACTATTTTACCATCTCTCCACATACGCTCTAGATTATAGAACAAGCGATCTTCCTTGGAGAATACATGGACTATCATATCACCATAATCCATAAGAATCCATCCCGCTGAACGTACACCTTCTATCCTATCAGGATCATAGCCATTCATTGATAATTTATCTTTAACAGAATCAACCAAAGCTTCTACTTGTAGGGAATTCGAACCATTGGCACTGATAAAATAATCAGAGATAACGGTTATATCTTTGATATCGATTACTTGGATATCTTCTCCCTTTTTCTCCTCCAAAGCCTCATAGGCTAGACGGACCTTTTCTAAAGACTGCTGCATAACAATCCCCTTTCTTTATTGAATAGCCGTATCAACTATTAATACTGCTAGCTTCAATTAGTTTCCTATAATATTCGTATGCTTTAATAGTCATTTCATCAATAACATTATTTGTAGTCTTAAGATAATCTAATGTATTTTCTAAAATTATATATACAGCCTGATCTAAGTTAAAATATGCTTCTTTACGGATTGTATTAAGCCGCGGTATAGGCCTACGGTTAGGCTCAATATAATCTGCTGTAAATATAATCTTCTCCAATAAGGTCATGGAAGGACGGCCAGTGGTATGATAGGTTATAGCATCTAGAATATCTTCATCTTCTACTCCATATAACTTTCTTGCATATAAAGCACCAACCTTGGCATGTAATAGAAATTTACTCTGCATCTCATACTTGGATACAGGTAGATTATAGATATTACATTGCCCAATAAGTTCATCATCAGATAAATGTTTGGCACAGTCATGGAGTATCGCCGCTATACTGGCCTTCATAGTATCATAGCCGTATATTAATGCTAAATCATAGGCTACATCTTTGACTCCCAAACTATGCTTAAATCTTTTGGCTGATTGTAATTTCTCAATAGCATCTACCATCTGATCTAAATTCATACACTAATCCTTCCTCTATAAGATTATACAATAGTTTATTATCTTAGTTCATGCAAATATTAAAGTAGCTTGATATCTTCCCAGAATTTGTTTTATCATAGGTTTTTTATTCTTTATATTCCATAGAACTTAGTTTTCTCATATTTAGTTAGAGTTACTCATGTATAAAAAATTACTAAGTATATAATCCTTTACCTTCTCAGGTACATAGTACTGTATGCTTTTGCCTTTGGAAATCCTATCACGAAGAAATCCTGAAGAAAGTTCGTAACTTTGCATATTGAGAGTAATAATTCTAGCACCATATTTATCTTTATAGTACTGTATCTTAAGCTGAATATCCTCGGTCTTAAGATCATCTCTACCAGCCACAACCACAGTACACAAATCCAATACTCCTTGGCAGTTTTTCCATGTCTCCAATTTAATAAGAGAATCTGCGCCCAAGATAAAGTAATAATCTGTATTAGGATTTTCCTTAGTTAACTGTGCCAGGGTATCTACCGTATAGGTTGTTCCCTCTCTGTCAAGTTCTATGGTAGATAATTGAAAATGAGGATTTCCCTGTACTGCCAGCTCAACCATCTTTAGTCTATGTTCTTCTGAAATTACTTCAGTACTATCTTTATGAGGTGGATTTTTGGATGGCATAAATAGAATCCTATCTAAGCCTATCTCTTCATAGGCAGTTTCCGCTAGAATTAAATGTCCAAAATGTATGGGGTTGAAGGTGCCCCCCATGATTCCAACCTTAGTCATATCAGCGACTTCCTTTCGAACTTCCACTTATTCTTTTTTCTTTTTATCTACAGGAAGCTCAATTCTCTTTTTTTCTTTTGATTCCCTATATAAGACAATCTTCTTACCAATAACTTGTACCACTTGAGAACGGGTCCTCTCTGCCAATGTTTGAGCCAGTTCATGGGGATCATCCATCCAGTTTTTTAAGACACTTATCTTAACTAGCTCCCTTGCTTCTAAAGCATTGGATATAGCTTCTGTAATCTCAGGTGTTAAAGAAGATTTTCCAATTTGAAAAATAGGATCAATATTCATTGCTAAACCTTTTAGATATGCTCTTTGCTTCGTTGTCATAACCTACTCCTTATTTATAATAATCAAACTCTAAACCATACATTCTAACAGTATCACCGTCTTCAATACCTAGGGCTTCTAATTCGTCCAGTATACCATTATCCCGTAAGAAATTCTGAAAGAACTGGAAACCTTTCTCTGAATCTAGGTTGGTATAGCCAAGCATTCTTTCAATTCTAGGCCCTTCAACCACAAAGCGATGTTCATCTTCTTTCCATACCTCAAAGGGACCATCTTCCTCAACCAAACTTTCTGGATAGAACTCTTTTTCAAACACTATAGGTGTTTGATCTACATTTGAAAGCATATGTTGTACATGGTGTAGTAACTCCTTAACCCCCTCACCGCTAACTGCAGAGATTGGATATACAGGAATTCCTTTAGGCTCATATATATCTTTTAACTGCTTAATTACTATATCTGCATCATCTTTATATAATACATCTAGTTTATTAGCGGCAATCACCTGAGGGCGAGTAGCAATATCAGGATTATATGCCTGAAGCTCAGCATTGATTTTCTCGATATCATCGATTGGATCTCTTCCTTCTGTGGATGCTGCATCTACAATATGAATAAGAACCTTAGTTCTTTCTATATGGCGTAAAAACTGATGCCCTAAGCCCAGCCCTTCTGAGGCTCCCTCTATAAGTCCAGGAATATCAGCTATTACAAAACCACCTTCCTCCATATCTACAACTCCAAGATTCGGTGACAAAGTAGTAAAATGATAGTTTCCAATCTTAGGCCTAGAATTAGTTACACGGGAAAGGAATGTGGATTTACCCACATTGGGGAAACCTATTAAGCCTACGTCAGCTATCATTTTTAATTCCAAAACAACATTTAACTCCTGGGCTTTTTGTCCTGGTTGTGCATACATGGGAACTTGCATAGTAGCTGTCGCATAATGCTGATTACCTTTACCACCTCTACCGCCTCTTAATATAACATCCCTTTTATTCTCAAAGGACATATCTGCGATAACTTTACCGGTTTCCTTGTCTCTTATAACAGTACCAGATGGCACTTTTATAATAAGGTCTTTTCCGCTCTTACCATTGCGCTTAGCCTTGCTACCAGGTGCCCCATCTTCAGCAGCATATTTTCTTTTATATCGGAAATCACTCAGGGTGTTAATTCCTTCATCCACTTCAAAGATAACGTCGCCACCTTTGCCACCATCTCCACCATCAGGTCCACCGGCTGGCACATACATTTCCCTGCGGAAACTTACATGCCCATCTCCGCCTTTACCTGATCTTATATATATTTCAACTTTATCTGCAAACATTATTTCACCTACTTTCAGATTATTTTACATTTATTATTTAAAAATCAAAACAGGGTAATGATTTAAAGCTGTCTTACTTAGTGAACTGCTCGCTGCCTAAGCTTAAAGCAGGACCTTGTCTATGTATAAAGTATATCCTAAATCTATATTGCTTATTATAATCGGAATTACTGGTAATTACAACCACATTCCTCTTGGATTTATACACGTAAAAAACCCCAAATCCGAGATAACTCATGAATTTGGGGTTATAGCAAACAGTATTAACTATTTTGCTTCAACAGGGTAAACACTAGCCTGTTTCTTGTCTCTACCCTTTCTTTCAAATCTTACTATTCCGTCAACTAAAGCAAATAATGTATCGTCTCCACCACGTCCAACATTACGGCCTGGATGTATTTTTGTTCCACGTTGTCTGTAAAGAATATTTCCAGCTAAAACAAATTGTCCATCTGCTCTTTTCGCACCTAATCTCTTGGATTTGGAATCTCTACCGTTCTTGGAAGAACCAACACCTTTTTTATGAGCGAAAAATTGAAGGTTCATTCTTAACATCTCTTACACCTCCTAAATTCAATTAAAACAGTTTATCTACTAAACACTATATTACTGTGATTTAATCTGCTTGATTTGTATATACTTATTGGTATATTCTTCCTCAATTCCCGAAAGTCCCAATGCTAAAGAGTTTAATAATAAACTTGCATTATTGCTTAAGGGAGAAACCACATGAAATTCTATTAACCCCATCTTATCATCTTGTTCCAAGGTGAACTTGTCAGAGGTAAAATGTTCAATAGAATTTATTGTATTGATTACCAAGGCCGATACTGCAGCACATACTATATCACTACCATATTCAGCATAATTAGCATGGCCCTCTATAGTAAAGCCTGTAATCATATTGTCTGCATTTTTATAAATGGATATAGAAATCATATCACATTAACCTATGCATTGATTTTATCAATTTTTAATTTGGTATATGGTTGTCTGTGACCAGTTTTCTTGTTATATCCGCTCTTGCTCTTATATCTGAATACAACAATCTTTCTGTTCTTGCCTTCTTCTACAACAGTAGCAGATACAGTTGCATTAGCTACTGTAGGATTACCAACTATTAATTTACCATTATTAACAGCAAGTACTTGATCTAAAGTAACTTTTTCACCAGCTCCTAATCCGAGCTTCTCAACTTTAATGATATCGCCTTCCGCTACCTTGTACTGTTTACCACCAGTTGCAATTATTGCGTACATACGGCACCTCCTATTATCATTACTCGCCAACTATGGTGTTCGATATAAAATCGAAGCTTATAACCTCGTTGTGCGGCACACTAAGTAACTGTAACACATATTCTTTATTTTGTCAATTAATTTTCATAGTCAATTTTTTAATTCTCCCTCTTTCACCATCTCATATAGTGGTTTACGGACCTTTTTTCTTGTTACTTCTACAAGGCCCAGGGCGGTCATATCTACCAGAACTGTTTTTATGGGATCTTTTTTCAAATGTTTATCCAGTTCCTCCATAAGCAGTTTCTTATCGGCTACTGATACCATATCTATAAAATCAATAATAATAATTCCTGAGAGATTGCGAAGCCTGATTTGTCTTGCTATCTCCTTGGCAGCCTCAAGATTCACTTTAAGAAAAGTCTCCTGTACCTTCTTTTTGCCAGCAACTGCTTTGCCTGTGTTAACATCAATAACAGTTAGGGCCTCTGTAGGCTGTATTATTATAGAGCCACCAGATTTTAACCAAACCATGGGTCTTATAGCTTCACTAATTTTACTTCTTATACCATATAAATTTGATAAACTAATAAGATCATCTGTATATAGACGGAGTTTACTTAGATCTTCCTTCTGATATTGCTTCAAATAGTTTTTTATATTTTCATATAACTCTTTATCATCGGTTACAACCTCATCCACATTATCAGCATATCCGTCCCTAATATCACATATATAGCCAGGAGGTGTGGAATATAATAATGAAAAGCAGGTTTTATGAACTCCATACTTTCGTATATCTTCATAGGCTGCTTGTAAGGCTAAAATCTCATCGATTAACTTTTTATCCTCTATATAAGCAGCATTGGTTCGTATAATTAAGCCAAATTCCTTGCTTACATAAGGGGTTACTAGTTTTCTTAAACGCTGTCTTTCTTTATTGTCAGTAATCTTAGAGGAAACTCCTACTGTCCGCTTTCCATAGGTTAAAGCAACATATTTACCTGTGAAATTAAGATTACTACTTACTACGGGAGCTTTCGATTTAACATCCTCCTTAGCCACTTGAACAATAAGCTCATCACCTATTTTTAGTTTTGTCTCCTGAAGATCGGCATTCTCTTTATCATATCCCTGCCCCTTGGCCAGTATAGGATAGGGATTCTCAGCAATAGAGTAATAACACATTTGTCCATTGGCAATCTCAATAAAGGCTGCATTAATATTTTTTACAATATTTTTAACCTTTCCCAGATAGATATTTCCCAGAATACCTGTTTCTTCTGCAGAATTAATTGATACTTGTATCATATCCCCATCTTCCATAAAGGCTGAAATTATCTTATTATTATGTTTAGTTATTACTAGCTTATTAATCAATCCCTGTCACTCCAAATTACCTTTTATTAATATTCTAATTTATCTAAGGAAGTTAATTTCTTGCTCTCCTCATCCCTGGTATAGATTTCCAAGCGATGTATCTGCCAAGCAAATTTATTAAATTCCAAGCCCATACTATCATAAAATGCTTCCATAACCATTTCTGGTTTAATATTAATTATACTTCCAGTATCCAATTGTAGATAGAGCTTTATACCGTTCTCATATACTTGGGCACTTGATATTATATCCTTATTATTAGATGGCAGCTCAGCCAAGCAAGACGATAGTTTATCCTGGTATTCCTGCTTATCAAAAGCGACTAAAGTGATATTTTCCTTAATATTAATTTCTTTCTCACTTTTCTTAGTCTTTTTAATTACCCTTATCTCCGGTTTATTATAGAACCCTTCAAAAGCTTGACGAAACTCCCCTTGGCTAGTTATGCCCCCACCGATATTGTACCCATCTTTTAGGGACACTAAATAATCCGCTGAAGACACCAGAGCCATGGACTTAATCTTCTTCTCATTTTCCCCTGGCTCTTTTAGGATTTGAAAATCTATAACATGAAAACCTTCTGTTAAGACTCCGTTTAGCCTGTCCATCATTACCTTAGGAGCATCGCAAGATAGTAATTCCACATCTAAATACTCACTGTCGCTGGTAATTCCAACTCCTAAAGGAGCAGCAAAAGACATAATCTGATGGGGACTATAACCCTCGGAATATTTATTATCAAACTGAGCTCTACGAAAAGCCTTTTGGAAATAACGCATCACATCTAAATGTCCTATGAATTTCATAGCACCATATTTTTGAAATTTAATCCTAACCTTCATTTGTTACCTCCTCAAAGCACACACCGCCGCCAAAAATAGCAGCTCCACATCCTGTACAATTCATTCTACAGTTCGGTGTTACCTGGCTTTCTCTTGCCCTATGATATTCCTTAAGTAAAAATCTCTTAGACACACCTACATCAATAAAATCCCAAGGGAAGATCTCATCTTCACTTCTTTCCCTATTATTATAGAAGGCTATGGCAAGCCCATTATCTTCAAAGGCTTTCACCCAATTTTCATAATCAAAGAACTCACTCCAGGAATCATATAGACAACCAGATTTATAGGCATCATAGATAACCTTGCTGATTCTTCTATCCCCTCTGGCCATAACTCCCTCTAATTCAGAAAGGTCTGCTTCATGCCAATTATATTTAATACTCTTACGATTTAATTGCTCATTTATTTTATTTTTAAGATATTGTTGTTTCTTAGAATACTCTTCCTTAGTATCCATCCTGGACCATTGGAAAGGAGTAAAAGGTTTTGGTACAAAGAAAGAGGTACTACTAACAATACTTATCTTACCATTTCTTTCTTCTTTAGGTATTTCATAATATCTACGGGCAATCTTATCTGAAAGTATAGCTATACCTTCAATATCCTCCTCAGTTTCAGTTGGAAGTCCCATCATAAAATACAGCTTAACCCTATTCCATCCACCAATAAAAGCTTTATAGGCTCCATCTAAAATATCTTCCTCTGTTAGGCCTTTATTAATAACATCACGAAGTCTTTGAGTACCTGCCTCTGGAGCAAAGGTAAGACTACTTTTTTTAATATCCTGAACCTTACTCATAACATCAAGGGAAAAGGCATCTATACGAAGGGAAGGCAAGGAGATATTAACTCCCTTAGAGCCAAATTCATCAATAAGAAAATAAACCAGTTCTTGAAGTTTGGAATAATCACTGGAACTTAAAGAGCTTAGGGATATCTCCTCATGGCCAGTAGAAGCCAGCATTTCATATGCACACTCTTTTAAATATTCCAAATCTCTCTCTCTTGTTGGCCGGTATATCATACCTGCCTGGCAGAATCTACAGCCTCGTATACAGCCCCTTTGGATTTCCAGCACTACTCTATCCTGGGTAGCCTTAACAAAAGGAACTAGAGGCTTTGTAGGATAATACGTCTGGCTTAAATTCATCTCTATCTGCTTTTTAATCTTATCTTTGGCATGGGGATTATTTTTCTTAAAGCTTTCTATTGTTCCATCCCCATTATACTGTACATCATAAAAAGAAGGCACATACATACCATCGATTAGTGCCACCTGCTCAAGTATTTCCTTTCTTGATCTGCCTTCCTTCTTGCACTGCTTATAGACATCTAAAATCTCATTATAAGCAGTCTCTCCCTCTCCTATATAGAAGAAGTCAAAGAACTCAGCAATAGGCTCAGGATTATAACTACATGGTCCGCCACCTATTACTAATGGGTGCTCATCAGTCCTATCCTTGGCATAGATAGGTATTTGGGATAAATCTAATATCTGTAGTATATTGGTGTAACACATCTCATATTGTAAAGTTATCCCTAAGAAATCAAAATCTTTAACTGGATCTTGACTCTCTAAGGCAAATAGAGGGATTTTCTTCTCCCTTAATATCTTGTCCAAATCAACCCAAGGGGAATAAACCCTTTCGCAATAGGTATCCTCCCTTCGATTCAAAATATCATATAGTATCTGAATACCTAGATGGGACATGCCAATCTCATATACATCAGGAAAACACATGCAGAAACGGATATCCACTTCCTTGGGATCTTTAACCTTCATATTTACTTCACCACCGATATATCTGGCGGGCTTTTCAACTGTTAATAATATTTCATCAGATAGTGCTAATTTGCGCATTATATTACTTGCATTAGAATACTTAAGCTGCTAATGCAATTCTCCTCTCTATTTAAACTTATTTCTCTTATATTACTTGTTATAAAGCTTACTGATATGGCAAATATAATATAAAGGATATTATAACTGAAATAAGCTAAAAAGACAAACACTTTGAATTACTTGAATAATGTTACAACAAATGTTTCCAATGTCTCCAAATAATCTATTCCTGTAATATATTCTCTTACTACTATTGGATTAAGGTTACCTATGGTAATATTAAATTTATCGATTATAAAAACACTAAGAAAAAGTACGAAGGCACATACAATCCTAATTACCAAAGACCTAAAAGATGCTATTTCTTGCTCACTTTCATATGAACTATCATTATATTTTACTATAGCATTTCCTAATGGGTCTTTACTAATAATACTTTTCTTTTGATGGGATATATTACTTAATACTTGCTCTTCATTAATACCACTACTATATTTACCCATATTAGAAAGACTATTTAACTGCCGAAGACAGGCCTCCCTTGCTTGTCGGATATACTCTTCCCTGGATAATGGAATTGAAGAACTACTATATTCACTATTTTCGTAAGAATTATTTGTATTAACAGGTAATTCCTCTTTAAGATATGGTGGTTCTTTCATTGTTACTTCATTTGCTATAAGCTCTTTTGATTCTTCAAGAATATTACCAGTTGCAAATAAATTATCACTAATACTATCAGATAATTTTTTTTCTATTTGATGATATACCCTATCATCTAATTTAGTATCCATAGTTGCCTCCTTCCAAAATGCACATATTGATTTCATATTCTATATAATACTTTTAATTAAAATGAAAAATAAGCTTGTTTTCGCCTACTATATTATATTTTCATAAAATGTATTTATACCAAATAATATTTTATTTCATTCAACGCTTTAAAGTATTAAGTAATATTCATTGAAAAAATAAAAATAATCATTTATAATATCTTTAGTTATGCTATAGATGAATAACAAGGAGGAAAACCAATGACACAAAATGTTTATGACATTTTAATGGAACGTGGGTTTATAGAACAATGTACCCATGAGGATGAAGTTAGAGAATTACTAGGGAAGGAAAAGGTAACTTTTTATATAGGCTTTGATGCCACTGCAGATAGTTTAACCGCTGGACATTTTGTTACTGTTATGGCAATGATGCATATGCAAAGGGCTGGTCATAGGCCTATTGCTCTACTGGGCGGGGGTACAACCATGATTGGAGATCCCAGTGGTAAATCCGATATGCGTTCAATTATGACCTTAGAAACCATCCAGCATAATGCTGATCGTTTCCAACAACAATTATCAAAATATTTAGACTTTGATGATGAAAAGGCATTGCTGGTGAATAATGCCGATTGGCTTCTTAATATAAATTATGTGGAGTTTTTAAGAGAAATCGGTATTCACTTCTCAGTTAATAAGATGTTATCTGCTGAATGTTATAAGCAACGTATGGAAAAAGGCTTAACATTCTTTGAGTTTAACTATATGTTAATGCAATCTTATGATTTCTGGAAACTGCATAAATTATATGATTGTAATTTACAACTGGGTGGTAATGACCAATGGTCCAATATTATTGGTGGTGTAGAACTAATCAGAAGAAAAGAGCAAAAGCCAGCTTTTGGTTTAACTTTAAAATTGCTTACCACCAGTGAAGGTATCAAAATGGGTAAAACAATGAAGGGCGCTGTGTGGCTAGACCCTAATAAGACTTCCCCTTACGAATTCTATCAGTATTGGAGAAATGTTGAAGATGCTAAGGTTGAAGAATGTCTAGCACTTCTTACATTCCTGCCAATGGATGAGGTAAGAAGACTAGGTTCATTAAAAGATGCAGAGATTAATACTGCTAAGGAAGTATTGGCTTATGAAGTAACAAAAATTGTACACGGTGAAGAAGAGGCCCAAAAAGCTCAAGAGGCTTCCAGAGCCCTATTTACTGGTGGTTTTATATCTGAAGACATGCCTACTACTACTTACCCAGCAGCCAGATTTGAAGAAGGTATCGATTTAATTACCTTATTATGCGATGCTAAATTAGCAACTTCCCGCTCTGATGCTAGAAGAACTATCCAACAAGGCGGAGTTACTGTTAATGATGTTAAAATAACAGATATCGATAAGGTATTTACCAATAAGGATTTTAATTCTGACGGCGCCCTCTTGGTAAGAAAAGGTAAGAAATCTTATCACAGATATATAGCAGAATAGTTTAGAAGAATATAAGATCTATTTAAAAATTTCTGATTGGAGTTGATCCTATGGCCTGGTGCCCAATCTGTAGAAAA
Organism: Clostridiales bacterium; assembly: GCA_012519565.1. GTDB lineage: Bacteria > Bacillota > Clostridia > Lachnospirales > Lachnospiraceae > Mobilitalea. Next base: position 14,476 of record JAAYPX010000110.1, read on the forward strand.
GAATATGATAATAATATTGATGTTTGTCCCCAGTGTAATGAGGCTTTAATTGATCAGATTAAAGAAATTGCTTCAACTGATGAGGATTCTTTAAATCTGTTAAGAGGAAGTGGAAAAACTTACGTAGCTAAAGAGGACCAATACCGTGATTTAACTTCAACTGTATGGACTTTTATGTTTTTTGGAATTGCAGGCCTAATATTTGTTTTTCTTAATCTTATAGGGATATTAGATGTACTCCATGGTTTTCTACCTAATTTAGTCATGAGTGCATTGTTCATCTTCTTTCTATGGGTAGGCATCAGTACCCATTACAAGGCAAAAACCGTTCAACTAGAAATAGATGACGAGAATAGATTAACAGAGCAGATTAACCAATGGCTTAAGGAGCATATAACAGAAGAATTCTTGAAAGAAAATTATGATACAGACGAATCTGCAGAAGTAAACTATATAAGAATCTCTGACAAGGTAAAAGAGCTATTAATAGATGCATTTGGCACACAGGATGGGGCCTATTTGGATAAACTTTATGAGGATTATTATAACAACCATTTTGAATAAAGAATGAGATAAAGGGTAGTTGTAACATATATAAGGTTACAGGTAAAGCCAATTCACTAAAGGGGTGAGGCTAACCTGTAACCTAAATCAATGTTGCAACTGCCTTTTAATATTCTGGTCTAACACCAAACTCTGCATCTTCAACCCACTCTTCAGCATGGCGAAGCATGGATGCTAGGCTATCTAAGATTTGAAGATGGTTTTCTTCCTGCTCAATTAGAAATTTAAAAATCTCTTTATCTTCATCATCCTCTGCTTTCTCTAAAAGTTCCTTATATAATTTTATACTCTCCTCTTCCAGCTTAACAGCCTCTCTATAAAAATCCAGCTGCTTAGCTTTATCGGCAATGATTATATCGCCCCTGTCAGCAAATACATTCTTTGTATTGGCCAAAATATTACTATCCTCTAATTGATAGGCCAGTTGATTACTTTTATCCCTTAATACTTGTGCATGTCTTCTCTCGTCCTCAGCCAGTAAATTACAAACTACTTTAACACCTTGATCATCATTAAGTTCTGCCTGTCTTAGATAATATTGTTCCCCATCCAGTTCCATTTTAATGGCATATTCTAGATTTGTCATTAGCATCTCCTCTCATATGTATAGCTAATTGGAATGTTACAAGTACCAACATTATAACATTGGTGGTAAAAGTTAGCAATGTATAGTTGATCTTATACTTTTTTACAGAAAAGTAATGTCAACCTATATGTAATTTTAAGTTGACATTGTTTTCCGCTTAATGTATAATAACTTACAAATTAATGTAAATTCATCAAATCATTAGATATATATTAAGCAAAATAATAGACACAACTTTATATTCCACATAGAAAGAAGGTTAGTATTATGGACATTAAAGAGAGCATTCTAAAAGTATTAGAGAATAATAGGGGAAAAAGTATCAGTGGTACTAAGTTGGCCAATGAACTATCTGTAACCAGAAGTGCTATATGGAAGAATATTAAACAATTACAGGAGGAAGGATATAAGATAACTGCAGTTAATAATAGGGGCTACTGCCTGCTACCAGAGAACGATATAATTTCCCCACAAAGTATTAAGCCTTATCTTAAAGGACAAGCTAGGGATTTTATCTTCGATATAAGGCAAAGTGTTACTTCTACCAATACCCTTGCCAAAGAAATGGCCAGTAAAGGCGCTAAGGAAGGAACCGTTATTATAGCCAGAGAGCAAACTGAGGGTAGAGGTAGGATGGGCCGCTCTTTCTACTCTCCCGCTAACACTGGAATCTATTTTTCCATTATCCTAAGACCTAAACTCACTATAGAAGACTCCCTTCTAATAACCACATCTGCAGCAGTTGCTGTGGCAGATGCTATTGAGGAAGTTAGTGGCAGTAAGACACAAATCAAATGGGTCAATGATATCTATGTATCTGATAAAAAGGTATGCGGTATACTGACTGAGGCCTCCCTAAACTTTGAAAATGGTGGGCTTGAATATGCTGTAGTCGGCATAGGTATCAATATTAATACCGACATTTTTCCTGATGATATTAAGACCATTGCTGGTTCAGTATTCGAAAGCAAACCTAAGGATATTCCCATTACTTCGATATTACTTGCTAATATCATTAATAATATAGCCAGTAGTATGGGTTCTCTAACAGATAAGAGATACCTTGATGAATATAAGAGACGTTCCTTTTTGATAGGCAAGCCCATTGTAGTTTTCAAAGGTAAAGATAAGCTGACTGCTAAGGCAATAGACATCGATGACAAGGCCAGGCTGCTTGTAGAATATGATGATGGTTCCCTAGAAGCTCTGCAGTCGGGGGAAGTCAGTGTTAGAGCTGTTTAATATAAATTATAAGCAAATATCTAAGAAAGGAGAAGTTGTAATTCTCTCTAAAAGAGAAAGCTACAGCTAAGGTATTGTTATTATGGAAAAACAAAAAACAAAGAAGGTTAATGAAAGTATAGTTAATAAGGACATGGTAAATAAAGGCTCTGTTATCAGTTCAGAAAGAGTTAAAATGCTGGTTTTAACAGGAATGTTTACAGCAATGCTCTCCATTATGGCTCAAATTGTAATTCCTATTCAGCCAATCCCCTTCTCCCTATCCCTATTCGCCATATTTCTAACTGGTGCTCTATTACCACCTAGATATGCCTTTCTTTCAATTCTATCCTATATCCTCCTAGGTGCCTTTGGAGTTCCTGTTTTTGCTGGATTTAAAGGCGGCTTCCATGTCTTGACTAATATGACAGGGGGATACATAGCATCATATCCGCTGATGGGGCTAATAACATCTTACTCTTATAAAATTACGAGTAAAAGAAAAACTCTATTTTTAACAATAGGGATGGTTCTTTCTTTACTAGTCTGTTATGCCCTAGGAACCTTATGGTTTACTTATGTTTCAGGAACAGGCTTTATTAAGGCCCTTTCCATATGTGTTATACCCTTTGTTCCCTTTGATTTATTAAAACTAATACTGGCCGTTACCGTAAGTTCAATTATCAGAAAAACTATCAGATAGGGGCACACATTATTATATAATTGTACATGGCTTGCTGGATCTATAAAATAAACGGGTTGTTGCAGGTAAGTTTTGCAACAACCCATTATTTTATTCCATTGGGGAGAATAAATCCTCCAACTCTTCCCTACTAAGGGTATTAATAAATACTTCTTTAGTGTTGATAACAGTTTCAGACAGTTCCTTTTTCTTTCTTTGTAGCCTATATATCTTCTCTTCTATGGTTCCTTTAGTTATTAATTTCATCACATGGACCTTATTTTGCTGCCCAATTCGGTAAGCCCTGTCTGTTGCCTGATCTTCCACTGCTGGATTCCACCATGGATCATAGTGGATTACTGTATCGGCTCCTGTAAGGTTCAGTCCAGTGCCACCTGCCTTAAGGGATATGAGGAATACCTTGCCTTCCCCATTATTAAACCGTTTAACATAATCATTTCTTTCCATGGTTGAAGTCGATCCAACTAAGTAGAAATATGGAATCTCCAGTTCTATTAATTCCTTCTCTATAATCTGAAGCATGGAAGTAAACTGTGAAAACACCAGTATACGGTGATCATTGGCAATACAATCTGTTATAACCTCCATCAATAGCTCCAATTTACCACTGCCGCCTTGATAGTTTTCAATAAAAGTAGAAGGATGACAGCAGATTTGACGAAGCCTAGTTAAGGCAGCCAATATCTTAATACTGTTATTTGCCCTATTATCCTCTGAATATCCAGTATGAATTTCATTTCTAATATTCTCTAAATATGACAAGTAAACTTTCTTTTGTTCGGAGGTTAGTTCCGTAAGCATCTTGCTCTCATACTTGTCTGGTAGTTCTGTAAGAACATCCTTCTTCATTCTTCTTAATATGAAAGGAGCTATCCGCTGGTGTAAATCATTAAGGGCTTCCGTATCATCTCTAAGAATAGGCTTTTCATAAACTTCTAAGAATTTTGAATGGGTACCCAGATATCCTGGTAATATAAAATCAAATATGGACCATAATTCCGAAAGATTATTTTCTATGGGTGTACCAGTTAAGGCAAAATGATTCTTAGCCCTTATCCTTTTAACTGATTTTGAATTCTGTGAAGCATCATTTTTAATATATTGGGCTTCATCAATGAAGACAGTATTAAACTCTATCTGTTCATATAGGGTTATATCTCTACGTATTAAGGGGTATGAAGTTATCAAAACATCAAATTCATCATACCTTTCAATAACATCCTGCCGCTCCTGGGGTGTCCCCGTTACCACTTCTGCCTTTATAAATGGTGTAAAATTCTCAAATTCATCTAGCCAGTTATATATCAATGAAGTGGGACAGACTATGAGAAATGGCACCCTCTCCCCTGGCTTTAACTTATTATTTTTTTTATAATCTTCTATTATGGATGCAATATATACAATTGATTGTAGGGTTTTACCAAGCCCCATATCATCGGCCAATATTCCTCCAAGAGTATTTTCAGCTAAAGTTCTAAGCCAACGATAGCCCGTCATTTGGTATGGTCGAAGCTCTGCCTCAACCCCCTCAGGTATCTGATACTCACTGATTTGAGGATTTAATATCCTCTCCGTTAAGGTTGAAAAATCAATACTTTTCTCAAACTCATACCTATCATCACTAAATATCTTATCCAGATACACAGCATGTTGCTTACTAAGAAGTATAGTATCTTCCTGTAAATTATCATCATCAACATTAATGGCTTCTAATATTTTTGATATATCGTTAATTAATTCATTTTCGAGATTAATAAAGCTACCATCTTTTAATCGATAGTATTTCTTCTTGACTTTATATGAATAATATAGAGCCTTTAACTCTTCCTTTGGAATTCCATCCAAATTTAAATCCAATTCCAACATATTTAGTTCAGAGTTAATGCTAACTCCTGCTTTAAATCCACTGGGCTGTCGTACATTAATCTTACGGAAATCTTCAGAGTAATACAGGCTAGCCATAGTTTCTAAATCCATAACTTTCCCAGAAACCAATTCATATATCTTATCTTCATCTTTCATAAGATAAAAATTCTTATAGGGTTGAAAACCTAACCTGAGCAATTCACTAATCACTTCATCCTCACTGGTTCTTTGACGAACTATAATATAAGAACCTGACGAAGCATTCTCAAAGGAATTAAACTCATATTCTCCAT
>JAAYPX010000111.1 GCA_012519565.1 Clostridiales bacterium
ATCACCGTGAATAATTGAGGATTATATAGAAATAATTTTAAATTTTATAAAAAAGTCTAGATTGATTTAATGAAAATTAAAACAATCTTGACGAATGATGGTAACCCATTTATACTATATATTGATTTAAATAAAATTTAATTATATTTTGTGTTACTTATAACTTCAAAGGAGAGATAATAATGGCAAAAGTAATTACTATGGGAGAAATTATGCTCCGTTTATCTACACCAGGGTATCAGAAGATTATACAAGCTGATTCTTTTGATGTATGCTATGGTGGTGGTGAAGCTAATGTAGCTGTATCTTTAGCAAATTATGGACATGATGCATCTTTTGTTACTAAAGTACCTAATAACCCAATCGGTGAAAGTGCAGTTGCAGCTTTAAGAAAATTCAATGTAAATTGTGATCATGTAGTAAGAGGTGGAGATCGTTTAGGTATTTACTTCTTAGAGACTGGTGCTTCCATGAGAGCATCAACAGTTGTATATGATAGAGCTAATTCAGCTATCGCTGAAGCTGATCCAAGCGATTTTGATTTTGATGCAATATTTGAGGGAGCTGATTGGTTCCACTTTACAGGAATTACTCCTGCTATTAGCGATAAAGCAGCTATCTTAACAGAGGAAGCATTAAAGGCAGCAAAACGTCATAATTTAACTGTTTCTGTTGACCTTAACTACCGTAAGAAATTATGGTCATCAGAGAAGGCTCAGAAAGTTATGACTAACCTAATGCAGTATGTGGATGTATGTATCGGTAATGAAGAGGACGCTGAGAAAGTACTTGGATTTAAGCCAGGTAATACAGACGTTACTACAGGTGAATTAGAATTAGCTGGATATAAAGATATCTTCGAACAGATGGTTAAGAAGTTTAACTTCAAATATGTAGTAAGTTCTCTAAGAGAAAGCTACTCTGCATCTGATAACGGATGGTCTGCTTGTATTTATGATGGTAAAGAGTTCTACCATTCTAGAAAATATGATATCCGTATCGTAGACCGTGTAGGTGGCGGTGACTCTTTCGCTGCTGGTGTAATTTGCGGTTTATTAGACAATAAAAATATGAAGGACGCTTTAGAATTTGGTGTCGCTGCTTCTGCATTAAAGCAAACAATTCCTGGCGACTTCAATTTGGTTACTAGAGCAGATGTAGAAACTTTAGTTGCTGGAGATGCTTCTGGTAGAGTACAAAGATAGTATTTTTAAAAATATTATTTTGATTTATATAAAAGGATGTTGTAAAGCTATTGTTTTACAACATCTTTTTGCATAATTTTTAAACTATTTAACCTACCCCTTCTCTTGATATAAGCTTATAAGCCATGATGTTTCTCTATAAAAAGTAGAAGATTGAAAAAATTGACTTGATTATTTAATCTATTCCATATATTATAAGGATATTCATGTACAAACGTTAAGACATTGGAGGATGATTTGAAATGAAGAAAATCAAAAATAAGACACAAGCCCAAAGCCAAGAAAGTAATATTGGCAAAAACAAATTAATGATATGGGGCATATCGGGAGCAGTTTTTTTATTATTAATGGTGATTATCCTGATTGCTGAAGGAAATAAGGGTAAATTGACAATTCGCAATAATACCCAGCTTAAGCTAGAGTATGTTAAAACCTATTTTGTTTATTCAGATGGGCCAGTAACAGAAGATAATATGACTTATGAAGAGATATTAGAAGGTAAATATATAAATGATGTGGTTCAAGAAATTAATCTTTCTGGATTAGAAGCTAATCTAGAGGTACGCTTTAAGTTTGAGAATTATGATGAGATGTTTGTCGATGCAGGATATTTTAATGATAATTTTTATGGAGATATCAAGATTGTTTTTGATCAAATCGATGATGATAATATTGAATTAAAGGTTAAGGCATCCAATGGTATTTTACCATCTAGGACTACTAAATGCGATGATGAGTTTAACATTTATTTATCAGAGGGATATGTTGATTAAGATATTGCTAGATATTTAAAACTTGAAAATACATGATGAATATTTATTCAATAAATGATATGATATAAATATATACAGAAGATAGGAGGAACATTTTTGATTAAATTATATGACCAAGGAGTTTATCTTATCAATGGAACTGAAATTGTAGAAGATAACCATGAAGCTGGTGATAAAATCCGGCATTTAACCGGTAATAACATCAATAAAGAAGATGCTAAAAAAGGCACCATGGCTTATAGAATTTTACAGGATCATAATGTATCCGGTGATACTGGTAAACTTAAGATAAAATTTGATAAGTTAACTTCCCACGATATTACCTTTGTCGGAATTATTCAAACAGCAAGGGCCAGTGGACTCGAGGAATTTCCAATTCCCTATGTACTAACTAATTGTCATAATAGTTTGTGTGCTGTTGGTGGAACTATTAATGAAGATGATCATATGTTTGGCCTTTCCTGTGCAAAACGTTACGGTGGTATCTATGTACCTCCTCATCAAGCGGTAATTCATCAGTATGCCCGTGAGATGCTAGCTGAAGGTGGGAAAATGATACTGGGTTCAGATAGCCATACTAGATATGGAGCTTTAGGTACCATGGCTGTTGGTGAAGGTGGACCTGAATTAGTAAAGCAATTATTAAAGAGGACTTATGATATCAATATGCCAGAAGTGGTGGGAGTATATTTAACTGGAACTCCTAGAAAGGGTGTAGGTCCCCAGGACGTAGCCCTTGCTATTATCGGTAAGGTGTTTGCCAATGGATATGTTAAGAACAAGGTAATGGAATTCGTTGGTGATGGAATAAAGAATCTCAGTGTAGATTTCCGTATAGGTATTGATGTTATGACAACGGAGACCACTTGTCTATCTTCCATCTGGGTAACTGATTCTAAGGTTAAGGAATACTATGATACCCACTATCGACCAGAGGCATATAAGGAGCTTTCTCCAGAAGCTATAACTTACTATGATGGTATGGTATATGTTGATCTATCTGAAATTAAACCTATGATTGCTATGCCCTTCCATCCAAGTAATGTATATACCATAGATGAATTAAATGCTAATCTTTATGATATCTTAGATGAAGTGGAGAAAAAGGCAGTAATAAGCCTAGGGGATAAGATTAACTATACCCTAAAAGATAAAGTAAGAAATGGTAGGCTCTATGTAGAGCAAGGTACCATTGCGGGATGTGCCGGTGGTGGCTTTGAGAACATATGTGATGCTACGGATATTCTAGAAGGTCGTTACATAGGAGCTGATGAATTCTCCCTGAGTATTTATCCAGCCAGCCAGCCTGTTTTTATGGAGCTGGTTAAGAATGGCTCTATAGCAAAGCTGATGGAAACAGGAGCAACTATCCGTACTGCATTCTGTGGACCTTGTTTTGGTGCAGGTGACGTTCCAGCTAATAGGGGACTTAGTATACGTCATACAACCCGTAATTTCCCTAATAGAGAAGGTTCTAAGATTACCAGTGGACAGATTGCTTCAGTAGCCTTAATGGATGCTAGATCTATTGCTGCCACAGCTGCTAATCAAGGATATCTGACATCTGCTGAGCATATGGATGTTAATTATAAAAATCCTAAATATTATTTTGATTCAAAGATCTATGATAACAGGGTGTATAATGGTTATGGCAAGGCAGATTCATCAGTAGATATTAAATTCGGTCCTGGTATTGTAGACTGGCCAAAGATGTCTGAGTTATCAGAGGACTTAATTCTTAAGGTGGTTTCTGTAATTCAAGACCCAGTTACAACTACTGATGAATTAATCCCATCTGGAGAGACATCATCCTATCGTTCCAATCCTTTAGCCCTGGCAGAGTTTACCCTTTCCCGTAAAGACCCAGCCTATGTAGGTCGTGCTAAGGCAGTGCAAAAGGCAGAAAAAGCAAGATTAGCTGGGGAAGATATTATTGCTGCCAATGGTGAATTAGAGGAAGTTTATGAGAAAATTGCAGCTAAATTCACAATTGATCCTATGGCTACTCAGATAGGAAGTACCATCTACGCTGTAAAACCAGGAGATGGTTCAGCTAGAGAGCAGGCTGCTAGCTGTCAAAAGGTTTTGGGTGGATTCGCCAATATAGCAGAAGAATATGCCACCAAGCGTTATCGTTCCAATCTGATTAACTGGGGTATGCTACCATTTATTTACAAGGGAGAATTACCTTTTGATAATGGAGACTATATCTTTATTAAGGATATACGAGGGGCTGTAGAAGATAAGAGAGCAGAAATCACAGCTTATGTGGTCAACAAGGATATGAAAGAATTTACCTTAAGTCTTGGTGACTTAACCGATGATGAAAGAGAGATTATTCTTAAAGGATGCTTAATCAATTACTATAAAGGTTAAATAGTAAGTGGCTGTTGCATATTATTTTTGGGTACACTATATGTCTCCAGTGTACCCAAAAATAATATGCAACAGCCCTTTTTTGTAGAGGAAAATAGTAGCTATCGTTTCCGATATTTGCTATAGTAAGAGGGAGGCTTATGCTTATATATGACACACTGTTGTCAGGTATAGTATGGTATAATGCAAGAAGGTGATAAAAGACCGTCAGCCTTATGTGAGCGAAAAAGACGGACACTTATATTTTGTTATGGGAGAGTTTTAAAATGAATACAACCGACCTTTCAAGAATTGCTCCTTGTGGCGGCTGTTGTGATGATTGCGATTTTTATATTAGTAGTGCTTGCAAAGAAGTTATAGAAATAAATCTTGTGATTACATGAAGTATATATTAGAATAGAGTAAATATTATATTAAGCATAAGGAGTGTATTCAGATGGCTTTAATAATTGATGGTAAGAAAATTTCCACTGAAATAAAGGAAGAGCTTAGGGAGGAAGTTGCAGCCTTGAAGGAGAAGGGTGTAGAAATCACCTTGGCCGTAATACAAGTAGGTAATGATCCAGCATCTTCAATTTATGTTCGGAATAAAAAAACAGCTTGTGAATATATTGGAATTAAGTCTTTGTCTTATGAACTGCCTGAAAATACTACTGAGAAGGAATTATTGGATCTAATAAAAGAATTAAATGCTAATTCTAAGGTTAATGGTATCCTGGTCCAGCTTCCCCTTCCAAAGCATATCAACGAGGAACTTGTTATCAATACGATAGACCCTAGCAAAGATGTAGATGGTTTCCATCCTCAAAGTGTTGGGGCCTTAAGTATAGGTCAGAAAGGCTTCTTATCCTGTACTCCAGCAGGTATAATTCAACTACTAAAACGGTCTGGCATATCTATTGCTGGTAAGGAATGTGTTGTTATAGGAAGGAGTAATATTGTAGGAAAGCCAATGGCTTTGCTGATGCTAAGAGAAGATGCAACAGTTACCATATGCCATTCTAAGACCAAAGATCTTAAGGAAGTAGCAAAAAGGGCAGATATACTCATAGTAGCCATAGGAAAACCTAAATTTATAAGCAGTGAATTTGTAAAAGAGGGAGCCGTAGTTATTGATGTAGGTATTCATCGGGATGAGAATAATAAGCTTTGCGGTGATGTGGATTATGAGGATGTATTACCTAAAGTTAGTGCTATTACTCCTGTCCCTGGGGGAGTAGGTCCTATGACAATTGCCATGTTAATGTATAATTGCCTTCAATCAGCTAGGTAATTTAATAAAATAGTTTCATTTTCCATAAAAAACTGTTACAATAGGTCATGCATAAAAATATTGTAACATAATGAAAGACATGGTGATTTAAAATGAATATATTTTTTGTATCACTGGGTTGTGATAAAAACCTAGTTGACAGCGAGCGGATGTTAGGAATTCTTAATGAAAATGGCTATAGGATTACTGATAATGAGGAAAATGCGGATATAATTATAGTAAATACTTGTTGCTTCATCAATGATGCCAAGGAAGAGAGTATTACTACTATATTAGAGATGGCTCAATATAAGGTAGAGGGTAATCTAAAGGCGCTGATTGTTGCTGGTTGTTTAGCAGAAAGATATAAAGAAGAGATACTTAAGGAAATACCAGAGGTAGATGCCTTATTGGGTACATCTAGCTTTCCTAAGATAATAGAAGTAATCAATAATCTGCTAGAAGATGGACAAGCCCATGCTCATTTTGACGATTTAGAAAGGCTTCCTGGGGTGGGCATGAAGAGGCTATTATCAGCAGGTAGCCATTATGCTTATCTAAAAATAGCTGAAGGATGTGACAAACATTGTACTTATTGTGTCATACCTAAGGTTAGAGGGAATTACCGAAGTGTTACCATAGAGGAATTGATAAAAGAAGCTGAATATCTTGCAGATCAAGGGGTCAAGGAACTGATTTTAGTTGCTCAGGAAACTACCCTTTATGGCCAAGATATTTATCAAAAGAAAGCCTTACCTGAGCTACTGAAGAAACTAAGTCAAATAGAAGGAATATCATGGATTAGAATACTTTATTGTTACCCTGAAGAGATCACAGATGAATTAATTGATGTAATTAAGAATGAACCAAAGGTTTGCCACTATCTAGATATTCCAATTCAACACGCTTCAGATAATATTTTAAAGAAGATGGGCAGAAGAACAAACCAGCAGGATTTAGTAAAAATCATCAATAAATTAAGGGATAATATTCCAGATATAGTACTACGTACTACTTTAATCAGTGGCTTCCCTGGGGAAACTGAAGAGGACCACGAGGAACTTATGGAATTTGTAGAGACAATGAAGTTTGATAGATTGGGAGTATTTACTTATTCTAAGGAAGAAGATACCCCAGCTGCCAAAATGAAACCTCAAGTTGACGAAAAAGTGAAACAACAAAGGCAGAAGGAAATCATGGAGCTACAGCAGGAGATAGTATTTGCCAAGGCCCAAGAAATGATAGGTCATTCCTTAGACGTACTTATAGAAGGCAAATTAACTGATGAGGAGAATGTCTATATAGGACGTACCTATATGGATGCGCCTCAGGTTGATGGTTATATTTTCATTTCCTCAGATGAAGAATTATTATCTGGTGATATGATTAAGGCTACTGTTACAGCGGCCAAAGATTATGATCTTGTAGGAGATCTGGTGAAGGGGAGTGTCAGGCGTTGAATCTGCCGAATAAAATTACCATAGTTAGGGTTATTATGATACCTATATTCTTATTCTTTATGTTGATGCCTCAGATACCAGCCAATAGATATATTGCAGTAGGAATATTTATAGTCGCCTCTATTACTGATGCGATAGATGGGTACCTGGCCAGAAAGAATAATTTAATTACTAACTTTGGTAAATTCATGGATCCATTAGCTGATAAGCTATTGGTTTCCAGTGCTTTAATTTGCTTTGTTAGAATGAATCAAATTCCCATTTGGATAGCCTTTGCAATAATCGCCAGGGAATTTATAATTAGTGGCTTTCGTTTAGTGGCATCGGATAAGGGAGTTGTGATTTCAGCCGGATTGTGGGGTAAGTTAAAAACCAATGTCCAGATGATTATGAGTATATTGTTAATTATTGATTTTGATATAGTGGCATTTAATATATTGGAGCAAGTTCTTATATATCTAGCCCTGGCATTTACTATAATATCCTTAGTGGATTATATGGTTAAGAATAAGGATGTCCTTAAGGAAAGTCATAATTAATATCCTAGCATAGCCCTTTATTTCAGATGAAGGGCTTACTTTAGACCAAAATAATAATTTAACCGAAAGGAAGTCTTAGGATGGTAGCTGAACTAATCAGCGTAGGCACAGAAATACTATTAGGAAATATTGTTAATACCAATTCCAATTATTTAGCTAAGAAATGTGCTGAAATAGGTATCTCAGTATATTATCAGATTACTGTAGGAGATAATGAGCAAAGGCTTATTGATGCTGTTAAGACGGCCAGATCCCGTTCGGATCTTATTATTATAACCGGCGGCCTTGGTCCAACCCAGGATGATATTACTAAAGAGGCAGTAGCCAAAGCCATTGGCCGTGATTTGGTGATGGATGAACATTCCAAGGAAAAAATACAGACTTATTTCAATGAACGGAAACAAGGTAGCATAACCCCAAGCAATTGGAAACAAGCCTTGAAGATTGAAGGATGTCAAGTAATTGACAATGACAATGGTACAGCCCCAGGTTATATTGTTGAAGATAGGGAGGCTATTATTATGATACTTCCTGGCCCTCCCAATGAAATGATACCTATGTTTGAAAACAGTATGTATCCATATCTAGCCAAGCTTGATGATAAGGTCTTTTATTCAAAGATGGTTAAAATCTGTGGTATAGGAGAGAGTCAGGCAGAGGAGGCCATAATTGATTTAATAGAGAAGCAAAGTAATCCCACCATTGCTCCTTACGCCAAAGCTGGTGAAGTACATTTTCGTGTAACTGCATCTGCCAATTCTATTGAGGAAGCTCAGCAGATGATGGAGCCTATAATAGGAGAGCTGCAGAGGCGTTTTCAAGATAATATTTACACCTTGGAAGAGAATGAAAGCCTAGAAACGGTTGTAATATCTTTGCTTAGTCGTCATGGCTTAACGGTAACTACAGCAGAATCCTGTACTGGTGGATTAATATCCAGTCAACTGGTTAATGTGCCAGGGGCTTCTGATGTCTTAAATGAAGCTATAATCACTTATTCCAATGGGGCTAAGATGAAATATCTTGGTGTCAAAGAAGAAACCCTTACGGAATATGGGGCAGTTAGCGAACAAACGGCAGGGGAGATGGCAATAGGGGCAGCCAACCTTACTAAGTCAGATACAGCCATAGCAGCTACTGGTATTGCAGGTCCAGGTGGCGGGACCAAGGAAAAGCCAGTAGGCTTAGTTTATATTGCATCCTATATAAAGGGCAAAGTTAAGGTAAAGGAACTAAGACTTAAGGGCGATAGAACTAAGATAAGAAGGCTAACAGCAACTTATGCTTTGGATTTACTAAGAAGAGAAATTCTGAATTACTTAAATGAAAACCCTTAACATACCTGTAATAAACTGTAAACCATACAGTAAAATGTGAAAAAAGTATCATAATTTAAGCTAGCTGATAACATAGAAATGACACAGTTTTAGGCTAGTATAGTAATAGTAAATAATTTTTTATTGATGTTTCGACAAAGGAGGCATATTATGAAACTTTCCAATAAGAAATATATACTGATTACTATACTAATATCTGTAATTATGTTATCTGGATGTAGCTATATACGTTTTGATACTTTTAATGATGCGGATAAAACTTCTGAAAGTGATAATGATCTAGAAGATGAGGATAAAGATAGTAATCAGAATAGTGTAAATAATAATAAAGATGAAAATGAAGTTAAAAAATCAACAGGGACAGATAATCAAACTGAGATGCAGGACAAGGTTTCCGCTGGAGATAAAACTACAGTAACACCTATACCAGCACAAATTCAACCCATAGCTCAAAAAGAGTTAATGATTTATTCTATTAATGCCAATAGCGCTGATACTAGTATTGATGCGGTGGTAGCTATGGTACCTAATGATGAAGATATTACTCCTAATTTGATTGTAGAGAAGGTAGTAGAAGCATTGGCTGACCAATCTATTATCGTAGGCATAGATAGTGTTACAACTAAAGACGACATAGTTATAGTAAGTTTTATATCTGACAAAGCTCCTCTTATCAACGTTGGTGCCAGTATAGAGGCAACTATTCTAGATGCCATAGCCCAGAGTTTAATTGATAATTTAGAAGATTATAATAAAGTAATATATCGTGTAGAAGATAAAGCCTATGCCAGTGGTCATATAGAATTAAAAATAGATGAGGTCTATTTGGAGCGATAGTTTTATTTAAAATAAAAAATCTAATAATCTAATAAATAATTAATTAGATATTGAGTTATGACATACACTAAATAGGTAATTGCAATACACCGATAGTATTGACAATTACCTTTTATATTGACCTTTCGCTATAGCTGTGCACCCTGCATATATATTGCGAAAACCCTATAAAATAGGCATTATAAATAAAAATAAGATTGTTTGGTGAATATATGAGTAAAATTTTAATTATTGGTGGTGGACCATCTGGAATGATGGCATCCATTATTGCTGCAAGAAACGGTCATGATGTAGAGCTTTATGAAAAAAATGAAAAATTAGGTAAAAAGCTATATATAACAGGAAAAGGTAGATGTAATATAACCAATGCCTGTGATGATGATACTTTCTTTAAAAACATTGTATCCAATCCTAAATTCATGTATAGTTCGTTTTATCAATTTAATAATTATGATACCATGGATTTTTTTAAACAGATAGGCCTGCCTATCAAAGTAGAGAGGGGAAATAGGGTTTTCCCTAGCTCGGATAAATCCTCAGACGTTATTACAGCCCTAAGACGAGAAATGGAACGGTTAGGAGTTAAGATTAATTATAATAGTGAAGTTGAGAAAATTATAGTTAAAGATAAGCAAGCCCATGGTCTTATGCTTAAAGGAGATAAGAAGCTTATTCAAGGTGATTCTCTTATTGTTGCTACCGGCGGACTTTCTTATCCCACAACAGGATCAACAGGGGATGGATATAACTTTGCTAAAGAGACAGGTCATAGGATCACTCCCTTATATCCTTCCTTGGTACCCCTTCATTTGAAGGAAGATTATATATCAGAATTGATGGGCTTATCTCTCAAAAACATTGAGGTATCTATACATGCAGGTAAGAAACTAATTTACAGGGATTTTGGAGAGATGTTGTTTACTCATTTTGGAGTTAGTGGTCCAGTTATTCTAAGTGCCAGTAGCTATATTATTACTTATCTTAATAAAAAAGAAGAACTTACTTTATCTATTGATTTAAAACCTGCCCTTAGCAAAGAGCAATTAGATGCTCGAATACTTAGGGATTTTGATGAATTTAAAAACAAACAATTTAAGAATTCTTTGGATCGACTATTGCCAAATAAGTTAATAAATGTTACTATTCGTCTAAGTAAAATTGATCCAGAAAAACAAGTTAATTCTATAACAAAGGAAGAACGTCAAGTTTTAGTAGACTTATTAAAAAAGATGACTTTTACCATATCAGGTTTAAGTGGATATAATCAAGCTGTCATAACCAAAGGCGGCATAAGTGTGAAAGATATCAATCCTGCAACTATGGAATCTAAATTTATAAAAAATCTTTATTTTACCGGTGAAGTATTGGATCTTGATGCTCTAACTGGAGGATATAATCTTCAAATAGCATGGACAACTGGATATGTTGCAGGCTCTTGTGTAGAATAGAAAATGCATATTTGATGCGTGGAAATGAGGGTGAGGTATACTATGAAGAAATATTACAGCATCGCCATCGACGGTCCAGCCGGCGCTGGAAAAAGCACTATAGCGAAAAAGGTGGCAAAAGACCTAGGTTTTATCTATGTTGATACTGGTGCTATGTATCGTGCCATGGCATTGTACTTTATCAGAAATAATATAAGTGCAAAAGATCAGGAGAGTATAGAGAAGGCTTGTAAAGATGTTAAAATTGTAATTGAATATATAGATGGTGAACAAGGCGTTATTCTCAATGGAGAAAATGTAAATGGACTAATCCGTACAGAGGAAGTTGGTAATATGGCCAGTGCCAGCTCTGTCTATCCAGTGGTTCGGATGAAATTAGTAGAATTACAACAGGAATTAGCTAAAACAGAAAATGTTATAATGGATGGTAGAGATATAGGTACTTATGTCTTACCCAATGCAGATTTGAAAATATATCTAACAGCCAGTACTAAGGAGAGGGCTAAGAGAAGGTGGCTGGAACTTAAGAATAAAGGGATTGATGCAGATATTACTGCAGTTGAGAAAGACATTATAGAGAGGGATCAAAGGGATATGACCAGGGAATTTGCCCCTTTAAAACAAGCCGAGGATGCTATTTTGGTCGATTCTTCTAATTTGACAATTGAAGAGGTTGTTGATAGAATAAAAGAATATTTTAATAATATAAAGGGTTTGATTTAAGTGAAAATTTCAACTGCTAAAAGTGCAGGTTTTTGCTTCGGCGTAGAAAGAGCCGTTAAAATGGTATATGATCAAGTGGGTCAGGAAAATAATGTATATACTTATGGTCCTATTATCCATAATGAAGAAGTGGTTAAGGATCTACAAGAAAAAGGCGTAACAGTTATAGAATCCTTGGAAGAATTAAAAAACTATCCCAAGGGTACAATAATAATACGTTCCCATGGCGTACCTGAAGATATATATCAGAAAATAAATGAATACGGTTTTAAGGTAGTAGATGCTACCTGCCCTTACGTCCTTAAGATACACAAGATTGTAAGGGAACACAGTCACGAAGGCCGTCATATAATTATAATTGGTAATCGGTCCCATCCGGAGGTAGAAGGAATCATTGGTTGGTGTAAGAGTGGGACTGAGGAGGACTCTTACACTGTTGTTGAAAATGAGTTAGACGCAGAAAAAATTGCCTTGCCCAATGATACAAAACTATCTATTGTAACCCAAACGACATATAATTACAAGAAATTTCAAGAATTAGTTGAAATTATATCGAAAAAGGGTTATGATATACTTGTTTTAAATACCATTTGTAATGCTACGGAGAAAAGGCAGGCGGAAGCTTATGAATTAGCAAAAGTTTCCGATGCTATGATTGTCATAGGAGGTAAAGCTAGCTCCAATACGAGAAAGCTTTATGAAATTTGCAAAAAAGAATGTGAAAATACTTACTATATACAGAAACTCGATGACCTGGATTTAAATGAATTTAAATCTTTTAGTAACGTAGGTATTACAGCAGGGGCTTCGACCCCAAACAATATAATCAAGGAGGTTCACACCGCTATGTCAGAGAAAAGTTTTGAACAATTATTAGAGGAAGAGAAAGTAGTAGAGATAAACAATGGAGATATTGTTGAAGGTGTTGTTTTATCTGTTAAAGAAGATGAAATTATCTTAAATATAGGATACAAGTCAGAAGGTATTATAGCTAGAAACGAATATAGCAATACACCTAATGTAGATTTAACACAGCAAGTTTCTGTTGGAGATACAATGCAGGCTAAAGTCCTTAAGGTAAACGATGGTGAAGGACAAGTTGCCCTTACTTATAAGAGGTTGGCAGTTGAAAAAGGTCATAAGAGACTTGAAGAGGCATTTAACAATCAAGAAGTATTAACAGCTAATGTAGCAGCTGTTTTAAAAGGTGGACTAAGTGTTATTATTGACGAAGCTAGAGTATTTATTCCTGCCAGCTTAATTTCTGACACTTATGAGAAAGATTTACAAAAGTATGCTGGTCAAGAAATTCAATTCGTTATAACTGAATTTAACCCAAGAAAAAGACGTATAATTGGTGATCGTAAGCAATTAATTGTTAAAGAAAAAGAAGCTTTAAAGAAAGAATTATTTGAGAAGATCAGTGTTGGTATGTCCATTGAAGGTACCGTTAAGAATATTACAGATTTCGGTGCATTTATTGATCTTGGTGGTGCTGATGGACTTCTTCATATTTCTGAAATGTCCTGGGGCCGTGTAGATAATCCTAAGAAATTATTTAAAGTTGGAGACAAGGTTACAACCTTTATCAAGGATATTCAAGGAGACAAAATTGCCCTTAGTTTAAAATTCGAAGATCAAAATCCATGGATTAAGGTAGAGGAGAAATATGCCGTTGGAACTGATGTTACAGGAACTGTAGCTCGTATGACTGATTTTGGTGCATTTATTGAACTAGAGCCAGGTATTGATGCCCTTCTTCATGTATCTCAGATTTCTAAAGAGCATGTAGATAAACCATCCGATGTATTAAAGATAGGCCAAGAAATAACAGCCAGAGTTGTAGAGTTAAATACTGAGGAGAAGAAGATTAGCTTAAGTATCAAAGCTATGAAACAAGATAATGGTCAAGAAGCTGAGGATAATTCAGAAGCAACTGTAGAAACTGAAGTTACTGAAGAGACCACAGAAGAATAGACTTATTTTAAAAATAAAAGAAAATGGGGAGATAGTAATTGCTAGGTAGTTACGAGCTATTTAAGACTGCCATTTATGATTTATCCAAGATAGATCTAAATTCCTACAAAGAGAGACAGATGAAAAGACGCATTGATGCTTTGATAACTAAGAATGGTATTAAATCCTATAAAGAATATATTAACAAGCTTAAAACTGACAATGCAACTTTTCAAGAATTTCTCAACTATATAACTATTAATGTATCAGAGTTTTATAGGAATCCGGAACAATGGCGCATATTAGAAACTGAAGTTTTACCAGCTTTATTTGAGCAGTTTGGTAATAATTTAAAGATATGGAGCGCAGCATGTTCCACAGGGGATGAACCCTATTCTCTGGTTATGCTGTTATCCAAATTCTTACCCTTAAAGAGAATTAAAATCTATGCAACGGATATTGATAAGCAGGTCTAGAGAAAGCTAGATTAGGTCTATACCATGAAAAAAGCCTTCGTAGCCTCCCTGCTGAATTTATTGAAAAGTACTTTGTTAAAATTAATGATAGAACATATCAGATTTCAGAGGCTATAAGATCCTGTGTGGATTTTAACCATCATGATTTACTAAAGGATCCCTATCCATCTAATTGCGATTTAATAGTATGTCGTAATGTGTTAATCTATTTCACAGACGATGCTAAGAACAATGTATATAAAAACTTTAATAAATCCCTAAAGAAAGATGGAGTGCTTTTTGTTGGAAGTACAGAACAAATAATACAGGCAAACCAGCTTGGATATCGAAGTACCCATTCGTTTTTCTATAAAAAGATATGATAATCTTAAAAATCAACAGTGCACAGGGGCGTACTTGAAATAAAAGGGTAGTACTATCATTAACATGGATGGTACTATCCTTTTTATCCTGTAGGAAATTAGGTCTTTACCTTTAAATTATTAGCTATTATTTTAAACTTATACTATTTCTTCAAGATAAAGTTTTAACTGATGAGTAAAAGAGTGATAAATGTTTATAAAAGATAGTTGATTTTTATTATATTATCGAGTATATTGATTAAGAGGTTAGCTACTGCTGAAAATACAAAAGGTAATGATGATTCGAAATGCATGATTTTGATGCAGATAGGAGTGAATATGCAAAAAATAATTACGGTTGCAGTTGATGCAATGGGTGGTGATAATGCCCCAGTAGAGATAATAAAAGGTGCTGTTCTTGCAGTGAATGATAAGGACAACATTAAGGTAATACTGGTAGGAAAAGAAGATATTATTGAAAAGGAACTAAAGAATTATGAATTTGACAAAAACCGAATTCAAATAGTTAATGCTGAAGAAATAATATCTAATAACGAAGCACCAGTTATGGCAATTCGCCGTAAAAAGGATTCCTCCATCGTAGTTGCTATGAAGTTAATTAAGCATGGTGAAGCGGATGCATTCGTTTCTGCTGGAAGTACTGGTGCAGTATTAGCAGGCGGCCAACTGATTGTAGGAAGAATACCAGGAATAGAAAGGCCACCATTGGCACCTTTAATTCCTACAATTAACGGTGTGTCTTTACTTATCGATTGCGGAGCCAACGTAGATGCAAGACCTTCTCATTTGGTTCAATTTGCCAGAATCGGTTCAATCTATATGGAAAATATCGTAGGAATTAAAAATCCTAGGGTTGCAATCGTTAATATTGGTGCAGAAGAAGAAAAAGGCAATATGCTGGTAAAAGAAACATTTCCACTGTTAAAAAGCTGCAATGACATTAATTTCATCGGCAGTATTGAAGCTAGGGATATTCCTTATGGAGGGGCTGATGTCATTGTTTGTGAAGCTTTTGTCGGTAATGTTATCTTAAAATTATATGAAGGACTAGGAATGGCCTTAATTGAGAAAATAAAAGCTGGTCTTATGAGTACAACAAAAAGTAAGATTGGCGCTTTGCTTAGTAAGTCGGCACTGAAGGAAACCTTAAAAGATTTTGATGCATCGAGATACGGTGGTGCACCCCTACTTGGCTTGAACGGATTGGTAGTTAAGACCCATGGAAATTCAAAAAGTACAGAGATAAGAAATTCTATTCTACAATGTGTTAATTTTAATGAGCAAAAAATTAATGAAAAAATAAAACAAAATATCAATAATGAATTAGAATGAAAGAGGGTTTTTGATTATGGAGTTTGAAAAACTAAAAAAAATAATTAGTGAAGTTTTAAATGTTGATGAAGATGATATTACTATGGGAACTACATTTGTAGATGATTTAGGTGCAGATTCCCTGGATGTATTTCAGATAATTATGGGAATAGAAGAAGAATTTGATATTGAAATAGATAACGAGGAAGCAGAGAGTATTGTTACTGTAGGAGATGCTGTAGAGCAGATTAAGAACGCTTTAAATAACTAATATCAAATTATCACAATTATAATTAATCAGTGGTAAAAAGAGCCCTGAATAAGGTTATCCTTATTTTATGGGCTTTTCATATAACTATTTATAGAGTAGTCTTGTAAAAGATAACTATCTGTATTGAGAGGAGGATAACTATATACATGAGGCCAAATAAAAAAACAGAAGAGCTTCTACTAACATTGGAGAGAAAAATTCAATATCAATTCTCCGATATTTCATTACTTTTTCGTGCCTTAACCCATAGTTCCTATGCCAATGAAATGAGATTATCCAAGGATAAAAATAATGAGAGGCTTGAATTTCTAGGGGATGCGGTATTGGAGCTAGTTACCAGTGAATATGTATTTAAGAAACATCAAAATCTTTCCGAAGGCGAACTCACTAAGATGCGGGCCAGTATTGTTTGTGAGCAAACCCTATCCGCATGTGCTAGAGATTTGAGCATTGGAAAGTTTTTATTTCTTGGTAAAGGAGAAGATGCAACCGGTGGCCGGGAGCGGGATTCTATATTATCTGATGCAATGGAAGCTATTATCGGAGCAATCTATTTAGACGGTGGTTTTACTAATGCAAAAGAGTTCATAAGAAATTTTATCTTATCTGATTTAGATAACAAAGAACTCTTTTTCGATAGCAAGACTATCTTACAGGAAATCATACAAAACGAAAGTAATAAGCATAAAATTAAATATAAATTAATATCTGAGGATGGCCCTGACCATAATAAGACCTTTACCATTGCTGTATATGTGGATAATGAAGAAATCGGGTGTGGTGTTGGAAGAACAAAAAAAGCTGCAGAGCAGGAAGCTGCAAACCAGGCTATACGAAAATTGCAAAGTAAAAAAACGTATGAATTTGCTAAATATGCGGTTGACGAGAGGAGATAAGAATGCGTTTAAAGAAGATAGAAATCCATGGCTTTAAGTCCTTTGCCAACAAGATCACATTGGAATTCCATGATGGGATAACTGGTATCGTTGGACCAAATGGCAGTGGAAAAAGTAATATAGCCGATGCAGTTAGATGGGTTCTAGGTGAACAAAGCGCTAAGCAGTTGCGGGGTTCTAGAATGGAAGATGTAATTTTCTCAGGTACGGAAACAAGAAGACCCTTAGGATATGCCTTTGTATCCATAACTATGGATAATTCAGACCATAAGCTTCCTATTGAATATGATGAGGTTACAGTAACAAGACGGGTGTATCGCTCCGGTGAAAGCGAATATTTAATCAATGGATCCATTTGTAGGTTAAGGGATGTTCAAGAGTTATTCATGGATACTGGTATTGGTAAGGAAGGTTACTCTATTATTGGACAAGGCCAGATTGACAAGATACTTAGTGGAAAACCTGATGACCGAAGGGAATTGTTTGATGAGGCTGCAGGGATTGTAAAATTCAAACGTCGTAAAACTATAGCAGAGAAAAATCTTGAGGAAGAACGGCTAAATCTAAGTCGTATTAAAGATATCTTAAATGAAATAGATAAACAACTGGGGCCTCTGGAAGCTCAATCTGCTACAGCTAAGGTCTATCTTAAGTTAAGGGATGAGCTTAAGAATCTAGAGATTAATCAATTTGTAAAAGAGTATGACAAACTTAAGGAAGCTAAGTTGCAATTGATAGAGAATTTATCAATTGCAACATCCGATTATGAACAGACCAAATTAGATTATGAGAACACAAAGAATGAATACGATAAATTAGAGCTTCAACTGGAAGAAATAAATCAAACTATTGAAGGTCATAGAAATACCCATAATGAGCTAAAATTACAGAAAGAGAAACATGAGGGTGAGATAAAACTTCTTAGTGAACAAATATCATCAATACTTAAAAATGATGAATACTATCAAAGTCGTATTAAAACTAATAGGGAAGAGATAGAGGCAAAAGAGGCTGAGGAGAAAAAATATCTATCTGATATCACAACCATAGATGAAAATGTAAATTCTGTTGAAAGTCTTTTGACTCAGGCCCAGGAAGAATTAGACAGGGTTAGAGAGAATATTAGCAGATATACCAAGGAGATTGAGGAATGTAATAACAGTATCTTTGAATTTCTCAATACAAATTCCAGTATAAAAACCAGCTTACAGCGTTATGAGACCATGCTGGAGCAAAACAGTATTCGTAAGGCTGAATTAAATCAAAAGCTTATTAAGAATAAAAGTGAAGAATGTTTATATACTGAAGCAATAGATAATTATAAAAACAGTTTACAAATCATATCTGATGATATTACCCGTATAACCAATGAAAGTAATAAATTAGAGCAGGCAATAGTCGATACTCAGAAGAGAATAGATAATATAACCATAGAAGGCAACGAAAGGCAAAGGCAGTATTTATCTGAACAATCTAGGCTAGAAACTCTTATTAATATGACTGAGCGTTATGATGGTTATGGAAACAGTATCCGTAAAGTTATGGAGAAAAAGTCTGTGATGCCTGGTATCGTTGGAGTTGTTGCTGATATTATTAAGACGGATAAAGATTATGAGACTGCTATTGAGACTGCCTTAGGTGGTACTATACAGAATATTGTTACTGAGGATGAAGAGACAGCAAAAGAGTTAATTGTTTATCTTAAGAAGAACAAGTTTGGGCGGGCTACATTTTTACCCCTAACCAATATTTCTTCCAATAGCAATTTACATAATGACAAGGTTTTAAATGAGCCAGGGGTAATCGGCATTGCCGCCAACTTAGTTAAGGCTGATTCTAAGTATAAGGACTTGATTTCTTATCTTTTAGGCAGGATATTGGTTGTTGACCATATTGATAATGCCACTATAATTGCTAGAAAATATCGCTATACCCTTCGCATCGTTACCTTAGATGGTGAGTTACTAACTCCCGGAGGCTCTATATCTGGAGGTGCCTATAAAAATGCCAGTAATCTCTTGGGAAGACGGCGGGAGATAGATGATGCAGTTAAATATACAGCTAGTCTTAAAAATCAATTAAATGAACTATTAGAGAAAAAAGAAGAGGAAAAGGAAAGAAAAAATTCCCTAAGAGCTCATCTGGAAGCCCTTAAACAGACCTTACAGGCTAAGTTTCTGGAGCAAAATACAGCTAAAATGAATCTTGAACTGGAATATTCCAAGAAAAAAGAAGCAGAATTGGCATTAGCTGAATTTGCGGAGGAATTAAAGAATATAGAAAGCCAATCCAAAGAGTTAGCCGACAATATAGAAGAATTAAAGAATAATTTAGAGCAAAATGCAGGTAAGAATAGTGAAATTGAAAACCACATTGAACTAATTAATAAGCAGTTAGAAGAAGAGAGAATAAAGGAAGTTGAATATAGCGACAAGGTTTCCAAATTAAAGATGGAACTTTCTTCTTTAGGACAGAACAGGCAATTTATGCTTGAAAATGTTAGGCGTATTAAAGGGGATATTGAGAAACTACTGGAGGAGGAAGTTACTCTAAAAGAGGATATCTTAAAGGCCTCCCATTTGGTGGAAGAGAAGAAACTTGCCATAAATAACACAAGGGAAATCATAGAGGGATTAGATAAAACTGCCAATGAATTAGAAGAAAAAATTAGGGAAAATATAAATCAAAGGGATAGTATTAACTTAAAACACAAAAACTTCTTTAGTAAAAGGGAAGAATTATCAAACCGCATGAATGAACTGGACAAGGAATGTTATAGATTAAATAGTCAGATTGAAAAATTGACCGAACAGGCCGATGGACAGATTAATTATATGTGGGATGAATATGAAATAACCTATAATACTGCTTTATCCTATCCAATAGATCATGAGTTAAGCTTGCCACAGATTAAGAAAGCTATAGTTAATATAAAGGGTAAGATAAAGGAACTGGGAGATGTT
The DNA here is from genome assembly GCA_012519565.1 of Clostridiales bacterium. Classification (GTDB taxonomy): domain Bacteria; phylum Bacillota; class Clostridia; order Lachnospirales; family Lachnospiraceae; genus Mobilitalea. The sequence continues at coordinate 20,186 of JAAYPX010000111.1, forward strand.
AATGTAAATTCTATTGAAGATTTTAAGAAGCTGTCAGAGCGATATGAGTTTTTGAAAACCCAGGAGGAAGATCTGGTACAATCTGAGGAAGCATTGAAGATGATTATCGAAGAATTGGATACTGAGATGCGTAAGCAGTTTGCTGAGAAGTTTGAAGAAATTAATAAGCAATTCGAAATTGTATTTAAGGAATTGTTTGGTGGAGGCAAAGCCAGTGTAGAATTAATGGAAGGGGAAGATGTGCTAGAGGCAGGTATTTTGATTAATGTACAACCGCCAGGTAAAAAACTTCAAAATATTATGCAGCTATCAGGTGGAGAGAAGGCCCTAACGGCGATCTCCTTATTATTTGCCATTCAAAATTTAAAACCGTCTCCTTTCTGCCTTTTAGACGAGATTGAGGCTGCCTTGGATGATTCTAACGTCTATAGATATGCAAAATACTTAAATAAGCTAAAGAAGGATACACAATTTATTATTATTACACACCGAAGGGGAACCATGGCAGCGGCAGATATTCTATACGGTATTACTATGCAAGAGAAAGGTGTCTCCACTTTAGTATCTGTAAATTTAATAGAAAATCAATTAGACAAATAGCTTGTATAATAGATAATTGCTAAACATTATAAGCTCTTTTGTATAAACAAGATATACAGTAAAATAAGATAGATGTTTTGCAATTATCTAATAAGGCTGGATGATAATATGAAAGGAAGATTATAATGGGAGAGAAAAAGGGATTTTTTAGTAAACTGGTAAGCGGTTTATCTAAAACAAGAAAAAATATTATCGAGGGCATTGATGCGGTATTCAGTGGTTTTTCCAGCATTGATGAAGATTTTTATGAGGAATTGGAAGAACTACTTATTATGGCTGATATAGGCGTTAATACAACAACTGCTATTCTTGATAATCTGCGGGCAAAGGTCAAGGAAAATAAGATTAAGGAACCAGCTGAATGTAGAAATCTACTGATTAATAGTATGAAGGAGCAGATGGAGTTAGGAGAAAACGCCTATGAGTTTGAAAATAAGAAATCAGTTGTACTGCTAATTGGTGTCAATGGTGTAGGAAAAACCACCTCAGTTGGTAAGCTGTCTGCACAACTTAAAGATCAGGGGAAGAAAGTTATGGTAGCTGCTGCAGACACTTTCCGTGCTGCGGCTATCGAACAGTTAACAGAATGGGCCAACAGAGCCAAAGTCGAGATTATAGCACAAAAGGAGGGGTCAGACCCGGCAGCTGTTATATTTGATGCGGTTAAATCGGCTAAGGCTAGAAATGTAGATGTTTTATTATGCGATACAGCAGGACGCTTGCACAATAAAAAGAATCTGATGGAAGAACTTCGCAAGATAGATAAAGTTATAGAGAGGGAGTATCCTGAAGCTTATCGAGAAACATTGGTTGTCCTTGATGGTACTACTGGGCAAAATGCCTTGGCACAGGCTAAAGAATTTAATGAGGTTGCTAATATAACAGGAATTGTTCTTACTAAATTAGATGGTACCGCAAAGGGTGGTATAGCTATAGCAATTCAATCAGAATTAGGTATTCCGGTGAAATATATTGGTATTGGAGAAAAAATTGATGACTTGCAAAAATTTGATGCAGATAGTTTTATCAATGCATTATTTGAACAAAATGAATAGGAGTATATAAATTATGATGACTTTAGAAAAATTTGAAGAAGCAACGGAAGCGGTCAAAAAGGTAATACTGCGTACAGATTTAATCTATAGTGAATATTTTTCCCAAATAAGCGGTAATAGGGTCTATTTAAAACCTGAGAATATGCAATACACCGGTGCTTATAAAGTACGGGGAGCATACTACAAAATCAGTACCTTAACTGAAGAAGAGAGAAATAAAGGGCTAATTACAGCTTCTGCTGGCAACCATGCTCAAGGTGTAGCCTATGCTGCTAAGCTATATAATGCAAAAGCTGTAATAGTTATGCCCACCACAACTCCGCTAATAAAAGTAAACAGGACCAAAAGTTATGGTGCAGAAGTGGTTTTATATGGCAAGGTCTACGATGAAGCCTGCCAATATGCATATAAATTAGCTGAGGAAAAGGGATATACCTTTATCCATCCCTTTGACGATGAGGTGGTAGCCACTGGTCAGGGAACAATAGCCATGGAAATATTCAAAAATCTTCCGACAGTGGATATTATTTTAGCTCCAGTAGGGGGAGGGGGCTTACTTGCTGGAGTAGCCACTTTGGCTAAAATGCTCAATCCTAATATAAAAGTAATTGGTGTTGAACCAGCAGGTGCTTCTTGTATGGCAGCATCCCTTAAGAAAGGCCATATTGTCACCCTACCTAATGTAGATACCATAGCCGATGGTACAGCAGTAAAGACTCCTGGAGAAACTATATTTCCCTATATTCAGAAATATGTAGATGATATTATTGCTATAGATGATCATGAATTAATAGTAAACTTTCTTGATATGATAGAGAATCACAAGATGGTGGTAGAGAATTCCGGTCTATTAACTGTAGCAGCTATAAAACATTTAAAATGCAAGGATAAGAAAATAGTTTCAATTCTTAGTGGCGGTAATATGGATATAATCACTATGTCTTCTGTAGTTCAACATGGTTTAATAGAGAGAGGCAGAGTATTTACAATGTCAGTACAGCTTCCTGACAGGCCGGGCGAGCTGGTTAATGTGGCAAGTATTATAGCCAAAGAACAGGGCAATGTTATTAGTCTTGAACATAATCAATTTGTCAGCATCAATCGTAATGCGGCAGTGGAACTAACAATTACTATGGAAACTTTTGGTCATGAACATAAGAAGCAGATTGTGCAGGCCTTAATCGACCATGGCTATAATCCGAAACTCTGCAATCCCAGCAAATTATATTAATACTAAATCTATATAATTTAACTAAAAATGAACAATAATTTTATGAAATATTAAGGGTCGCACCAGGTTTACATAATATGTAATTACTGCTAAAATAAGAATATCCTTATATTCTGCACATTTCTTAAAATCATTGTTCTAAATACAGATCGGTATTATACCCAGTGGTATTGATTTAAAATTAAGGTTGACAAGAGTTTATAAATAGGATATCATAAATACAGAACGTTAGTTCGGATACGCGAACAGATCGGAGGATTGGTTATGTCTAAGGATAGTAAGATGAAAGCTTTGGATTCTGCTTTAGCTCAGATAGAAAAGCAATTTGGTAAAGGTTCCGTTATGAAACTGGGTGATACTAAAGCCCATATGAATATAGAGACAGTTCCTACGGGATCAATCAGTTTAGATATTGCTCTGGGTTTAGGTGGAGTACCAAAGGGAAGAATCATTGAAATATATGGACCAGAGTCCAGTGGTAAGACAACAGTGGCCTTACATATGATTGCAGAAGTTCAGAAAATGGATGGTATAGCGGGCTTCATTGATGCAGAGCATGCATTGGATCCTGTATATGCTAAGAATATAGGTGTAGATATCGATAATTTATATATATCCCAGCCAGATAATGGGGAGCAGGCTTTGGAAATAGCAGAGACCATGGTTCGTTCTGGTGCAGTAGATATCGTAGTAGTTGACTCTGTAGCAGCCTTGGTTCCTAAGGCAGAAATTGATGGAGATATGGGAGATTCCCATATGGGCCTTCAAGCTAGATTGATGTCCCAGGCCCTAAGAAAGCTAACGGCTGTAATTAGTAAGTCCAATTGTATAGTAATCTTTATAAATCAGCTTCGGGATAAGATTGGTATAATGTTTGGTAATCCTGAGACTACTACAGGAGGTAGAGCCCTTAAGTTCTATTCCTCCATTCGTATGGATGTAAGAAGAATTGAATCCTTAAAGGTTGGCGGTGAGGTTGTAGGAAATAGGACCCGAATTAAAGTGGTTAAGAATAAGATAGCTCCTCCTTTTAAGGAAGCGGAATTTGATATAATGTTTGGCAAAGGTATTTCCAGAGAAGGGGATATTCTGGATTTAGCCTCCGATGCTGGTATTATTAATAAGAGTGGTGCTTGGTATGCTTACAATGATATCAAGATCGGACAAGGCCGTGAGAATGCAAAGCAATACTTAGCTGAGCATCCAGAAGTCATGAAAGAAGTAGAAGAAAAAGTTCGTGAAAAATATACTATCAAACCTAATAATCCTAGTGAGTTAGAGAAGGAAGATAAAGAAGAAATAAAAGGATAGGTTAATAGGTATATATATGATTTATAAAAGGCTATCTGAAGATGTAAGCCATGGATAGTGGCCAATCTTGGATAGCCTTTTTGCAAAAGGAGGAAAAACCTTGATTGTTACGCAATTAGAAGAAGTTGATCGTACCAAAGTTAAGGTGTATCTGGATGGGGAATACCATTTTATGCTATATAAAAAAGAAGTAGAACAATTAAATATGGAAGTGGGAGATGAACTAACTTCTGAGCTATATGATAAAATCATGGCAGAAATAGTTGTCAGGGCCAAGATGAAAGCAATCAATCTCCTAAAATTCATGGATCGTACAGAGTATGTTCTTAGAAACAAATTAAAAGATGCTGGTTACATTGAAGGGATAATTGATATAGCTATTGACTATGTAAAAGGTTACGGTTATATAAATGATGAGAGATATGCAGCTAGTTATATAGAGAGTAGAAAAAGGTCAAAAAGCAAAAGAATGATTGCCAATGAACTTCAAAGAAAAGGCATTAGTAAAGATATGATTGATAACATATTTGAGCTGGTATATGAAGTTGATGAAGAGGGAGAAGATGCAGAGGATATAGCAATTAAGAAAGAACTCTCTAAGAAAATAAAAAATAAAAGGGATCTAAGACCGGAATTAAAAAAGAAAATCTATGCCTCCCTATTTCGTAAAGGCTATAATTCTAGTAAAATCAGGAAACACATCGGGGATATATATGATGATGGATTTTAACTCATATAAACTGCCTCTGGTTAATCCCTCTAGCATATCTAGTATAGATTAGAAAAGCAGATATCTTAAAAAATCTAAGAAATCTACTTGACAAAGTGATATATTTTAAGTATACTACCACCTGTAAAGAAAATTACTTTACAGGTGGTGTTGTTATGAAAGAAAAAGAACTGGACCTTGCTACTGAAGGAGAATTCACAGGACATTTTGCATGTGATGAATTGGATGAAATTGTTCACTTATCAATTCTATATGATTTCTATGGTGAATTATTAAATGAACATAAGAAACAGATTTTTGAGGATTACATTCATAACGACCTATCCTTAAGTGAAATTGCAAAAGAACAGGGAATTAGCAGACAGGGCGTCTATGATGTGGTAAAAAGGTGTAGCCGAGAACTGAAAGAATACGAAAATAGACTAGCTCTAGTAAGCAGATTCCAGTTTATTAAAGAAAAACTCAGTAAAATTAAGGAACTTGCTTATACAATAGAAAGAGAAGGGGATATATCCCCCGTTAAAGAAATTGAAACCCTAGCAGATGATATATTAAAGGAGTTGTAACCAAAAATGGCATTTGACAACCTATCGGAGAAGCTGCAAAACATATTTAAGAATTTAAAAGGTAAGGGAAGACTCTCTGAAGCTGATGTCAAGACAGCTTTAAGGGAAGTTAAGATGGCATTATTAGAGGCCGATGTTAATTTCAAAGTTGTAAAGAGCTTCGTGTCAACGGTACAAGAGCGAGCCATTGGTCAGGATGTCCTTAATAGTTTAACACCAGGCCAAATGGTTATTAAGATTGTAAATGAAGAATTAACCAAGTTATTGGGAGAAGAGACAGTAGAAGTTCAACTGTTACCCTCCAATGAAATTACTGTAATAATGATGTGCGGTCTCCAGGGTGCTGGTAAAACCACTACAGTGGCGAAATTGGCTGGGAAGTTAAAATCCAAGGGTAGAAAACCACTCCTAGTAGCCTGTGACGTTTATAGACCTGCTGCCATTGAACAATTACAGATTAATGGTGACAAGCAAGGGGTAAGTGTCTTCTCCATGGGAGATAAGAACAAACCTTTGAATATTGCTAAAGCGGCAATGGAGCATGCATCTAAGAATGGTTACAATGTTGTAATATTAGATACCGCTGGTAGACTTCATATTGATGAAGATATGATGGAAGAGTTACAGGAGATTAAATCAAATCTACCTATAAATCAAACTATTTTGGTTGTAGATGCTATGACTGGTCAAGATGCAGTTAATGTAGCTGAGATGTTCCATCAAAAACTCTCCATAGATGGTGTTATTTTAACAAAACTAGATGGTGATACCAGAGGTGGAGCGGCTCTTTCTATTAGGTCTGTTACTGGACGCCCTATCTTATATGTAGGTATGGGTGAAAAGCTTAGTGATCTGGAACAGTTTTATCCCGATAGAATGGCATCTAGAATTCTAGGCATGGGAGACATTTTAACCTTAATTGATAAGGCCCAAGCTGAGTTTGATGAAACTAAAGCCAAAGAATTAGAAAAGAAGATAAAAAAAGCTGAGTTTGATTTTAATGATTTTCTTGATCAGATGCAACAGGTAAAGAAAATGGGTGGACTTTCAGATATTCTTAGTATGCTACCTGGTGTAGGAGGCAAGCTAAAAGATGTTGAAATAGATGAGGGTGCATTAGCCACCACAGAGGCCATAATCTATTCTATGACTAAGGAAGAACGCAGTAATCCAGATATTCTTAATCCTTCAAGGAAGAAAAGAATAGCTAAGGGTGCTGGGGTTGATATTAGCCAAGTTAATCAACTGGTTAAGCAATTTGAGCAGTCAAAGAAGATGATGAAGCAATTTTCTGGCATGATGGGTGGTAAAGGCAAAAGAGGTAAATTTAAAATGCCTTTTGGATTTTAGTTAGTATTTTACAATAGTCATTGTATGTTATATTAATAGTATAACATTTACAATAATAAATATCTCACATTACGAGGAGGTGAAGCAAGATGGCAGTAAAGATTAGATTAAAGAGATTAGGACAGAAGAAAGCTCCTTTTTATAGAATTGTAGTTGCTGATTCCAGATCCCCTAGAGATGGTAGATTCATCGAGGAGATTGGTACCTATGATCCAACTCAGAATCCTAGCGCTTTTAATGTAAATGAAGAAGCAGCTAAGAAGTGGTTAGCAAATGGTGCACAACCTACTGACACTGTAAGCAAGATTTTTAAGAATGCTGGTATTCTTTAATATATCAGACTGAAGTAAAGATATAACTTTACAAAAGAAACAATGTTCTCATGGTGAATAAAGTTCTCAGGGGAACAATGTTCTCATTGGGAACAAGTTTGATTTGCAGACCTATTGCATTAAATTTTGTTCTCAATGAGAATGATGTTCGCATTGGGGCTTTATTCACATTTTATACATTATTCTATATTTAAGTAAGGTTAGCCTAGTTAATCTAGCTAGATATGCAAACGAGATATTTGTGCCTACTGCCCGAAATTTGCAGATTTGCAGAAAGGTATGGTTTTTAATTATGAAAAAATTAGTAGAGATTATTGCTAAAGCATTAGTAGATCATCCCGATGAAGTTGTGGTTACAGAAAAAGAAACCGATAAGGCAATTGTTATAGAATTAAAAGTTGCTTCCGACGATATGGGTAAAGTAATAGGAAAGCAAGGTCGCATTGCTAAATCTATACGTACGGTGGTTAAAGCAGCTGCAACAAAGGATGATAAGAAAGTAATAGTCGAAATCCTGCAGTAGTGATCAGATTAAAAAGGGGCTGTTGTAAAATTGAATCAGGTAGACAGGTATAGGCCAAGCCACCTGTATACCCTCATAAATTTTACAACAGCCCCTTCTTTAAAATAAACAAGCAAATCAAGAAGCATAAAGTGAGGGAAGTTATGGATGATTTACTGAGAGTTGGTGTAATAACTACTACCCATGGAATCCGTGGGGAAGTAAAAGTATATCCCACAACCGATGATGTTAACCGTTTTAATGATTTAAAGGAAGTTATTTTAGATACTGGGAAAGATAAAATACCTTTAGAGGTTGAAAATGTTAAGTATTTCAAACAGTTTGTAATACTTAAATTCAAGGGAATAAATGATATTAATGATGTGGAAAAATATAAAAACAAGGATTTATTAGTAACAAGAGACAATGCTATAGAGCTAGGTGAAGGGGAATATTTTATATCTGATATCTTAGATTCTGATGTATACACTGACGAAGGGGCCCATTTAGGTATATTAACAGAGGTATTAACTTCCAGTGCCAATGATGTCTATGTGGTAAAAACTAAAGATAATAAGGAGATATTGCTTCCCTGTATTGATGAGTGCATCTTAGATATAGATATAGACAAGAAGAAAATTACAGTTCATCTTATGAAGGGACTTTATGACTAAAGGTATGGTGAAAGTATGAATTATCATGTACTAACATTATTTCCAGAGATGGTACAGCAAGGACTTAATACCAGTATTATAGGCAGGGCTATGGATAAGGGACTTATTACAATTGATGCCATTAACATCAGGGATTATTCTAAGGATAAACACAAAAGAGTAGATGATTATCCTTATGGTGGTGGTGCTGGTATGGTAATGCAGGCAGAACCAGTTTATTTGGCATATAAGGATGTTCAGGAGCGGATAAAATCGGCCCAATCCAGTGAGCAGTCCCAGGGAAAACCCAGAGTAGTCTATGTAACTCCCCAGGGTCAACTATTTAATCAGAAACTAGCTGAGGAATTGGCTAAAGAGGATGATTTAATTATATTATGTGGCCATTATGAGGGGATAGATGAAAGGGTACTAGAGATGATTGTAACTGACTATATTTCCATAGGAGATTACGTTTTAACTGGTGGAGAATTGCCAGCCATGGTGATGATTGATGCAATATCCCGTTTAATACCAGGGGTATTGAATAACGATAGCTCCGCCCAGTTTGAATCCTTGCAGGACAATCTATTGGAATATCCTCAATATACAAGGCCTGAAATATTTATGGATAGAAAGGTTCCAGATGTATTACTATCGGGACATCATGCAAATATTGAGAAATGGAGAAGGCAGCAATCCTTACTTAGGACTTTAAAAAACAGACCGGATTTACTTAAAGAAGCTAATCTAACAGAGGAAGATAGGAAATTTCTCAATCAATTATAATGCTTAAATTTAATAGTTTAGATTATAATTAAAACTGGAGAAAAAGTACTTGCTTTATATAAAACTATATGATATAGTAACTAGATGTGAGAAGAGATGGTCCTCTGGTACATGGCGTATGCTTTTACGTATTAAGAACATCTAAATATTATAGGAGGTCACATAATGAACGAAATTATTAGAAGTATTGAAGCAGAGCAATTAAAATCTGAAATTACACCTTTTAATGTAGGAGACACTGTAC
>JAAYPX010000013.1 GCA_012519565.1 Clostridiales bacterium
ACCTAGATAAAACCGCTAGGATTCTTGTGGATATGCTTAATACAGAAGCAATGACTAAGGTTCATGTAGCCTATGGAACAATTATAAATGAGATTAAGGACGTTTCTAGATCTTATAAAGAAGCTAAGATGGCTCTTGATGTTGGTAAAATATTCTATAGTGGAAAAAATGTTGTAGCATATAATAATCTAGGGATTGGTCGTTTGATTTATCAGTTACCTATGCCACTATGTAAAATGTTTATCAAAGAAATCTTTGAAGGTAAATCCCCAGACGAATTTGATGAAGAGACCTTAGCAACTATTAATAAATTCTTTGAAAACAACTTGAATGTTTCAGAAACCTCACGTCAACTATATATTCACAGAAATACATTGGTTTATCGCTTAGATAAATTACAGAAAAGTACTAACTTAGATCTTCGCGTATTCGAAGATGCTATTACATTTAAGATCGCACTTATGGTAGTAAAATATATGAAATATATGGAACAAATGGATTATTAAACATAAAGCTTATCTTATAAGTGGCTGCGTAAAAAATAAACAATTTGCAGAGTTAATATCCCCAGTTAAGTGCTAAAAGGCAACCTAGGGTTGCTTTTTCTTTTAATTTAAGAAACATAATTTCATTGCAAATACTTGGCGGAGACAATGCATAGATATAGAATATGAATTTGCTATCAGGGAGGTGACGTATAATGAAGAAGAACTTTATAACTGGCATTATAACAGGTATCTGCAGTGCGATATTCCTTATGTCAATTCTAGGTGCTGCTTATTTCTACATGGACGAAAAGATATCCAATGCCAATGATAACGGTGTTGTCCAAGAAAATGAATCTGATGTAAATGCGAAGGATAATAGGCAGGATGCAGAAGAGGATTCCATGGAACAAATAACCATGAAGCTAAATTACCTAAAACTGCTGGTGGATAGCTATTTTCTGGAACCAGTGGATCCAAAAGGATTTGCAGATGGAATATATAAGGGGTTTATTAGCAGCCTAGAAGATCCATACTCAACTTATTACACTGCAGAGGAATATAAGGCAGTGAGAGAGGGAACATCTGGTGTTTATTATGGGATAGGAGCATATGTTAATCAGAATATTAAGACAGGAATTATTTCTATAGTTAGACCTTTCGAAAATGGACCTGCCCATGAAGCTGGTCTTCTGCTCGGCGATATAATCTATAAAATTGAGGATGAGGAAGTGACGGGCCATGATTTGACCGATGTGGTAAGTCGAATGAAGGGGGCGGAAGGAACCACAGTTAAAATAGCAATTATAAGAGAAAATCAGGCTGAACCAATAGAGGTTACAGTGGAAAGACGGAAGGTAGAAGTTCCTACGATTGAAACTAAAATGCTGGATAATGACATAGGATATATTCTAATTACAGAGTTTGATGAAGTAACAGTAGCACAATTTGATAAGGCAATTTCTGATTTAGAGGCGGCAGGTATGAAAGGTCTTATAATTGATGTGAGAGATAATCCAGGAGGATTGCTCGATGCTGTAGTTAAGATGCTTGATCGCATATTGCCTCCAGGCTTGTTGGTTTACACAAAAGATAAATATGGAAGAAGACAGGAAAAGGATGCTACGAATCCAGATAAACTGACCGCACCTTTGGCGGTGTTGATTAATGAAAATAGTGCCAGTGCTTCGGAGATTTTTGCGGGAGCAATACAGGATTATAAAGCAGGTACCGTAATTGGAATGACTAGTTTTGGTAAAGGTATAGTCCAGCAACTTATACCTCTAAGTGACGGCACTGCTGTAAAACTTACCATATCCAAATATTACACTCCAAAGGGTAGGGATATCAATGGTACGGGAATTGAGCCGGATATAGAGATAGATTTATCGGATGAAATGAAACGGGCCATAACTGTTCCGATAGAAAAGGATGAACAATTACAAAAAGCCATTGAAGTGATTATGGAAGAAATTACAAGGTAAAATGGTTGATTTATGATAGACATTATGATAAAAGAGCATTACAATAGATATGCTTATTATACACAATAAGGTAAAATACACTATGGAGGAAGTATGAAAACGCAAGCGATAATTTTATTTGTGCTAACCTATGTATTGCTATTATCATTTTCAAAATACCGTGCATATTGCCTTGGCTTCGGCAGCTATTTATGTAATTCTAGGTATAATGCCATACAATGAAGTTTTTGGCGCTATTGACTGGAATGTAATTATGATGATAGCAGGAACTATGATTGTAGTAAATCTGTTTATTGAATCGAAGATGCCTTCGTTGCTGGCCGATGTTATTATTGACAAAACCCCTAATGTAAAGTGGGCGATTATCTCATTGTCGCTTTTTGCTGGGGTTATATCAGCTTTCATAGATAATGTAGCTACGGTGCTTATGATAGCGCCTGTGGCTGTTACTATTGCTAAAAAACTTAAGATATCTCCTGTGCCCAGTGTAATTGCCATTTCAATTGCATCAAATCTACAAGGGGCCTCTACTTTAGTAGGAGACACAACGTCTATTTTGCTTGGTACTCATGCTAATATGGATTTCATGGATTTCTTTGTTTTTAAAGGCAGACCAGGGATATTTTGGGCTGTCGAACTAGGGGCGATAGCATCGACATTTATATTGATATTTGTTTTCAGAAAGGAAAAGCAGCCAGTTAACAATTCTGAAAGGACAGTGGTAACGGACTATTTTCCAACTATGCTGCTTCTAGGGATTATTATTCTTCTGATTACGGCTTCTTTCCTTCCAGAAGGATTTCTTACAGACACCATCAATAGTCATAAAAATGGTTTGATCTGTGTTGTATTAGCTATAATAGGTTTGGTTAGGAAGTTAATTCAAACTAAGAGATTAGATGTGATTTCAAGTGCAGCAAAAGAAGTTGACTATGACACCATATTACTACTAACAGGTCTCTTTGTTATTATCGGTGGAATAACAGAGGCGGGGCTTGTCGATGATATAAGTAAAATATTTGTAAATATAAGTAATGGCAATGTGTTTTTGATCTATACATTGATAGTATGGGCTTCTGTGCTGTTTTCAGCCTTTATTGATAACATTCCCTATGTGGCTACCATGCTACCTGTAACCCAACAAATATCCGCAGGTTTGGGAATTGAGCCTTATCTGCTGTTCTTTGGACTTCTGATTGGTGCAACCTTAGGTGGTAATATTACTCCTATTGGTGCCTCTGCCAATATTAGTGGCCAGGGTATTCTAAGAAAAGAAGGCTATGAAGTAAGCGCCCCAACATTTATGAAGATCAGTGTACCATTTACTTTATCTGCAGTTGTAACAGGTTATATTTTGATATGGTTAATTTGGTCATAATTAGTATTTAAGGTACTTAAATAAGTAGGTTGTAGCAAAATAAAATGGGTATACTAACCCTTATATTTTATGCTACAACCTTTTTTGCTTATAGCAATTAAAAAAATAACAAACTTTTGTAATAACCCTAATGTAAAATTTAAAAGTACCGATAAATATTATAGAGAAAAATATATAATCACTATAAGTAAAAGTATAGTTTAAGTATATTAGGAGATAGCATAAATAGGTGGTGAATGAAATGAGAATTGATGCTTTAAATAAGGTAAGCCAATTATATAAGGCCAGTAGTACGCAAAATACAACTAAGGTTAAAGCCAGCAGCTATAGTGATAAGGTGGAGATATCTTCAGAAGGAAAAGCTTATCATAATGTTAAGCAAGTACTTAATCAGGTGCCTGATATCAGGGCAGACAAAGTAAATGAACTAAAGCAGAAGATACAGAGCGGAACCTATAATATTAGTGCTGAAGAAGTGGCTGATAAGATGATAAGTCGATATTTTAATCAAACTATATAGGTTTAAAACCAAAAAAACTTTTTGTAAACAGAATGACTAGAATGCAATTTTTGGATTTATTAATGAAAAGATTTGATTCAGATCATAATTAGAAAGAAGGATAATAGTGGCAAGTTTGATAGATGAGCTTATAGGCGTTTTGAATAAAGAGTATGATATTTACAATGAGTTATTACCTGTAGCAGAGGAAAAGACTAAGATAATTATTCGGAATGACATAGAAGCATTACAGACAATTACAGAGAAAGAGCAAGCTGTGGTAGAGAAGATTAACCTTCTAGAGAAAAAACGAGAAGATCTTATAGTTAATATTGCCACTGTAATAAATAAAAAACCAGAAGATTTGAGTTTAAAGGCAATTATTCAGATACTAGAAAGTCAACCTAAGGAGCAAAAGGCCCTTTCGGAGATAAGGGATAATCTTAATCTGGTTATCAAACGTTTAGTTGAGATAAATAATCGCAATCAGGCATTGATACAGCAGTCCTTGGAAATGATAGAATTCAATATGAATTTTATACAAAGTACAAGGACAGCCCAAAGTACAGGAGCGGTAATTGGCAACAACACATATACCAAGGGGGCTTCTACTGGTCAAATATATGAAGCTGGAATGTTTGATGCTAAACAATAATTAGCAAGAAAGGTATGGTTATATATGAGTTTATTTGGAAGTTTATATATAGGTAATACTGGACTTAACGTGAGTCAAACAGCCTTAAATACTACAGCCCACAATTTAGCCAACGTTGATACTAAGGGCTTTGTAAGGCAACAGGTAGTATTAGCCGATAGAAATTATCTTAAGTTTGGAGAAACCTATATAAACTCACTACAAAAGGGAATGGGCGTTAATTTTGCTGCGGTTAAGCAAGTAAGGGATTATTTTCTTGACCAATCCTACCGACAAGAGATAGGAAGGCAGGCCTTTTATGAAGCCCAATATCATACTGTGGGAGAAATTGAGAATTTTTTTGGTGAGTTGGAAGGGGTTGCATTCCAAAACAGTATTAATGAATTTTGGATTTCATTGCAGGAATTGGCTAAGGAACCGGATAGTATTGTAACCAGGGAAACTTTTATACAGACAGCGGTTACTTTTTTAGAGAGAGCCAATACGATTTCAAACCAATTATATGATTATCAAGTAAATTTGAATGTTCAAATTAGAAATCAAGTTAACCAGATTAACAAAATTGGTGATAGTATATATGATTTGAATAAGAAGATAAGACTTTATGAGTCTTCAGGGGTTGAGAGAGCCAATGACCTTCGTGACCAGCGAAACCTACTTTTAGATGAGTTAAGCAAGATGGTTAAGGTTAATTATAAAGAACATGTAGATGGCACAGTTAGTGTATCTGTTGAAGATGTTCCATTTGTTAGCGATAGTATGGTATATCACATGGATACAGTCAAGGCTAGTGAGACATCAGAGATGTTAATACCTGTATGGAAGGCTTATGGTAATGAGCCAGTATTTTACACAAAAAGGCTAGCTAGTTCAGCTAATAATTCGGATATAGGCTCATTAAAGGGTATGTTAATAGCTAGAGGTACTAGACAAGCTGATTATACTGATATTCCATCAGAAGATCGTAATGATTATGCAACGGAAGAAGAGTACCTAGAAGCTATTAGTAAGTATAATATTGAGATCAATTCATCGGTAATAATGAATGTGCAGGCTCAGTTCGACAAACTGGTTCATGGTATCGTAACTACAATTAATGATATACTTAGCCCGAACCGGGAAGTAGAGATAGATGCGGCTGGTACTAAGGTTAAGATACTTGATGTACCAGAGGGAGTGAATCCTGATGATGTTATTGCAGAAGGCTTGTTTAATCGTATATCCACACTTAGATATACCGAAGTAAATGGTCTTGACATCTATGAGAATGGAGTGCTTAAGGAAACCATTACAGGTAAGGTGCTGATATATAATGAAGAAGAGCCCGGTGATGATAAAAAACACACTCGCTTCACCCTAGGTGAGATAGAAATAAATCCAGCTATATTGCAAGATTATTCTCTAATTTCCCTATCTAACAATGATGGTACAGGGGAATTTGCCAAGGAGAAAATCGACCAGCTTATTACTGCTTGGAAAGCTCCAGTTCATACTCTAGGGCCCAATTCCTTAACAAAATATAGTTTCAGTGAATATTATAATGCTATGATATCTGAAATGGCAAACAGGGGAGAGCAGCTAAACACCATTAGCTTAAACCAAGCTTCCATGGTGGAGAGTATTGATAATCAAAGAATGCAGATTACAGGGGTGTCCTCTGATGATGAACTGACTAATTTGATTAAGTATCAACATGCATATAATGCATCAGCAAGATATATTAATGTGATTAATGATATGTTGGAACATATTATAACACGTTTATAGAAGCTTGTTTATTGAACATAAGTATAAAATAAGAGCAGAGAGTGAGGAGTACTATGCCATCAACATTTTTTGGGTTGAATATAGGTTCAACAGGATTATATACATATAAGTCAGCTCTCAACACAACAGCCCATAATATAGCTAATACAGAAACAAAAGGATATACAAGGCAGGTGCTTGGGCAACAAGCTGACAAGGCACTCAGGGTTAATAATACCTATGGTATGGCTGGAACTGGTGTAGTGGTTACAGGAGTAACCCAGATGAGAAATCAATACTATGACATGAAGTTTTGGACTAATAATACTTTAAATGGGGAGTATTCAATCAAGGGGCATTATATGACAGAGCTTCAAAACTATTTTAATGATGTCACTTTAGATGGTTTTACCGTTACATTTAACTCCATGTACGATTCCCTACAGGAATTGTCTAAGAACCCTTCCAGCTTGGCCGTAAGAAATCAGGTAATAAACTATGGAAAAACACTTGCGGAGTATTTTAATTCTTTGGCCACCAGTGTTAAGAGAATTCAAGAAGATTGTAATTTTGAAATAAATAATAAAGTAAACCAAATAAATTCCATTGCCCAGCAGATAGCTACATTGACAAAACAGATTAACACCCTGGAAGTGGGTGGAGGAGTTGCTTGCGATATTCGTGATCAACGGGCTTTGTTAATTGATGAGCTGTCTGAAATAGTCAATGTATCTGTGACAGAAAAAACAGTAGGCGACGGGGTAGGGGTTAATAGCTATGTGGTTAAAATAAATGGACAAACCTTAGTCGATACCAGTGAATATAATACCCTTAAGACAGTCTCAAGAGAGCATAAAGTTAATCAAAATGATATAGACGGTCTTTATTATGTCGTTTGGGAAAAAAGCGGACAGATATTTGATACTTATAGTTCCAGTTTAGGAGGTTCCTTGCAAGCATTATTTGAAATCAGGGATGGTAACAATGCCCATAATCTTAAGGGGTCTGTAACTGCCATTGCAGGTGAAGAGACCTTGGTTATGAGTAATTGTAATATCAATTCTGAAGAAATGTTAAATATTCCTGAGTCTGGTGTTATTACTGTTGATAACCGAGAATATGTGTATAACGGATTTGAGGTTAAGATAGGGGCCGATGGTAAATATACCTACACCTTTTCCTTGGATCAACCAGTGGAAGTTAGTGTGACCAATGTATCAGCAGCCATTGGAAAAAGTGTTAACTATAAAGGAATTCCTTTTTACATGGCCAAACTTAATGAGTTTGTAAGGTGCTTTGCTAGGGCCTTTAATGAAGTTCATAGGGAAGGTGAGGATTTAGAGGCAAGGGATGGAATAGATTTCTTCAATGCAACTCATAAAGTAAGTGGAAGAAACTATACCTTTGGACCTTTAAAAAGTTCTGCAGATTATCCAACCTATGATTTCACGACTTTTAGTTCCCAGACAGGCGCATATGAAGTTGTTGTACCCGATGATAAACCCCTATATGGTTCCTATTATTTTATGACCGCTGATAATTTCACCATAACTAAGGAGTTAATGGATGACCCTAGCTACTTTGCGGCGGCAGCGGGAGAGCCAGAAGGAGAGCCTGATAATGGTTTCCTTGATCATGGGGTAGAGGATAATACTATTGTTGATAAATTAATCGCCTTAAAATCAGATAAGTCAATGTTCAGACAAGGGCCACCAGATGCATTCTTTCAGACACTAGTAGCGGATCTTGGAATTGATACCAAGAAGGCGATGAATTTCTCCATAAATCAGAGGAATATACTGGAATCCATTACAAATCAAAGATTATCTGTATCAGGTGTTGATATCGACGAGGAAGCAATGAGTCTTGTTAGATACCAGAATGCCTATAATTTATCTGCTAAGGTTATTTCAGTAATGGATGAGATATATGATAAGCTTATAAATTATATGGGTGTTTAATTTAATAAGCATGCAAATATCTAATTTATACGAATAACTATATATCTAAGTTTACAGTTGAGAAAGGTAAGGTTGTTATGAGAATTACCAATAAGATGATGACAAACAATATGTTGAGTAATATCAATAAGAATAAGATAAGTATGAGCAAGCTGGAAGAGCAATACTCAACAGGAAAGAAGATACAAAAACCTTCTGATGATCCTATTATTACGGTAAGGGCTCTAAAATTACGAACCAATTTATCTGAATTGACCCAATATTACGATAAAAACATTCCTGATGCTATGTCATGGATGGACGTTACAGAAAGTGCCTTAACCACAGTTAATAGAATATTAAAAGATATAAATACCTATTGTGTTCAAGGTAGCTCAGATACCTTAAAGGCTACCAACAGAAAATCTATTGTTCAAAATCTACAGCAGATGCAGGCGCAGATATATCAAGAGATAAATTCTAATTATGCTGGTAGATATGTCTTTACAGGCTACAAGACAGATACGCCTATGGTGTTCGATGAGAAGCCTAAAAACATTAGTTATGAAATACAAGAGCAATTTAAAGGAGAACAAATTGAATATAAAAATAAAGTGGTAGGGGCCTATAATTTAACAAATATAGATGATCCCAGTATACCCAATGATGATCCTCCTCAGATGACCGATGTATATCGTATCCAATTGTCCTACGATAATATAGATCATGATATTGCAGATATTAGTATTTCATATAAGGAAGGTAATGATGTCTTTACTATTACTCCATTAACAACATATTACTCATATGAGGAAGATGCCTATCAGCCTACCAATGGGGCGCATATTATCAGTGATACAGGAGAAATTATACTTAGTAAAGATGCCTACGACAAATTAAAAAATTCTACCAATATAGATATTAAATATAAGAAGAGTAGTTTTGAAAAGGGTGATATAAGACCTGAGCATTACTTTGATTGTACTAAGGAAGATTTGGATGCTGGTAAGACTATTACCTTTACTAAGACGGATGCAGCCACCGGTAAAAAGATTAGCCAAGATATAGAATATGAGATCAACTATAATCAAAAGCTAATTATCAATACAGAGGCTTCAGATGCAATATCCCTCAAAGTGGGCAGGGATATTGATGAGATACTAAATTGCGTTAATGATGTTATTAAAACAGAGGAAAAGATAGCAGAAGTAGAGAAGCGGCTTGAGGACAGTTCTTTAACAGAAGATGAAAGAGAACGCTATGAAAAGATACTAGAGCATTTGAATACGGAGTTAGAGCTGAAGGAAGAAATTATGCAGAAAGCTTTTAGCAATGGTATTACCAGTTCCCATAATGCTCAGGATAAATTAAACGCTGCCATATCTGATCTAGGAAGCCGGTATGTTAGATTACAACTGACAGAAAGCAGACTTTCCAGTCAGAAGGTGGATTTTGAAGAGTTATTATCCACCAATGAGGATGCTGATATAGTGGATACCATTGTTAAATTCACTTCTGTTCATACCCTTTATAATGCATCACTGCAGGCTGCGGCAAAATTAGTGCAGAATTCCCTTTTGAACTTCTTGTAGGAAGAAAGGGATTAAAATACTAGGCTTTATTAATTTATGACATTCTATGATATAGGGACAATCATTAGGATGTGAACAAGCAAATCAAGCCTATAGAGATTGCCTTACAATAAGGTCGTGGATGTAGTATATACAATAAGGTTATATATGGAGGAAAGGAAATTATGCTGGTAAGGACAAGACATTTTGGAGAGATTGAATTAGATAAAGATAAGATAATCCGTTTTGATAATGGGATTTTGGGATTTGAGAATTTCAAAGACTACACCTTATTATATGATGATAAGGAAGGGGAGGGCCCTATAATATCATGGCTTCAAAACCTTGAAGAACCTTCCTTAGCTTTGCCAGTGATTAATCCTTTTCTTGTTATGGATGACTATAATCCTGAAGTGGAGGATGAACTGCTGCATTCCCTAGGTGAACTTAGGGATGATAACATAATAGTCCTTGTAACCATAACAGTTCCCTCTAAGGTTCAGGATATGACAGCTAATCTAAAGGCCCCTATAATAATCAATTCTGAAACTAAAAAAGGTTGCCAGATAGTAGCTCAGAATAATGATTATGAGATTAAACATCAAATATATAACAAATTAAAGGCCCTAAAAGAAGCAAAGGGGGTCAAATAATGTTAGCCTTGTCAAGAAAAATAAATGAATCAATTATAATTGGTAATGATATCGAGATTACAATATTGGAGGTAAAGGGTGACCAGGTAAAACTGGGTATAAATGCTCCTAAATCAGTGCCTATTTACAGAAAGGAATTATATATGCAGATACAGGAAGCTAACAAAGAAGCATTGCAGACAGAAATAACCCAAGATATTCTAAAAGAACTTTTTTGATAATTTAGTAAAAAATTATCAAATGATGTCTATAATGTTTCCTTCAATATTACCCGATATTATCATATAGAAGGTACCTTATAATCTGATACAAAATCAATATAGCTTACTAATCATAGACATGGATGTTGAGAGATAGGTAAGAGTAATTATATCTGAAAACACACACGGAGGTGGCGCATATGTCGTTACAGCAAATATCAGGATCATCATCTTATGATCCTATGATGAATTCGACATCAGTTGTTGCACAGATAAGTAAACACCCACAGACAGCTGAAAATTCCGCTGAAAATGAAGATAATAAGCCCAAGGCTGTCGGTGAAGGTCAGGTAAAATTAGCATTGGAGCAGGCCAATGAAAAATTAAAATTCACTAGGACTCGTTGTGAATTAACCTACCATGATGATATTAACAGAGTTGCCATAAAGGTTATTGATCGGGATACCGATGAGGTTATTCGAGAAATCCCCCCAGAAGAGACTATTGCCTTAGTGCAGAAACTATGGGAAATGGCAGGAATAATAATTGACGAAAAAAGATAAGGAGGTGCTATTATGGCAATTAGGATGACAGGTTTAGTATCTGGTATGGATACAGAAAGCTTAGTAAAGGAGTTAATGAATGCTGAGCGTCTAAAATCAACTAAAGTACAGAATAATATTACAAAGCTGGAATGGACCCAGGAAAAATGGAAGGATTTAAATACTAAGATTTATTCATTTTATACAGGGGTGCTTTCAAAAGCTAGGTTATCCAGTAGTTATTTGACTAAGAAGGCAACATCCTCTAATACTAGTAAGTTGGATGTTACAGCACAATATACAGCGCCAACAGGTACCCACAAGGTTAAAGTGGAAGCCATGGCCAGTGCACAGTATGTAACTGGGGCAAAGGTAGAGATTACAGCAGCTACTAAACTAACTGATATAGGGTTTTCTGTAGGAGGCAAGGTAAATATTACAGTAGGTGATAATAAGACTC
>JAAYPX010000112.1 GCA_012519565.1 Clostridiales bacterium
ATCTGGTTCTGGTGTTGATTTTGATTTTGATTTTGGTTTTGATAATGGTTTTGAATTTGACCTGTGTGATTAAAGCTTTGATATTCTGGTTGTTTTAGCTGCTGATACTGAGATATCTGATTTTGATTATCTTCTTGTATTACAGGTTGCTCTTCTTCTGTATTAGCTTGCAGTATTTCTTGCTCTTCAACAGATTCATCAGATCTATAATCTTTATTATCTTGATTGTTATAATCTCCCATATTATCCCCCTTATATAAGTCATATAGTATACGTTAATCCTACCATACTCACCAGTTATCTTCAATTAGGATTTTAAATTAATTGATGCATTTGATGCATAATTAATTGGCTAATACAGATACTTTCAATGTAATATCAAATGTATAGTTGTTATAACACTTTTTAACTAATGGACTTATCTTTTCTATCATAGCTCATCGAAAGGAATGGTTTAGTATATGCTCATTGTAAATAACGGTAATGATACTGGCAGTACTAATTTACTAAATTCAGCAGCGCCCATATTTGCTATTAATACCAATGAAAATAATCTGGAAGCTCGACTATCCCAGCTTGATGATAAAACACGAAAAGAAGTATTAAGACGTATTGATGAGTTCCAATCAGTTGAACATATGGAAATGTTTATAAATCAATTTAAAAAGGGAACACTATCATAATAATATTTAACTTGGCAATACTAATTTAGAGTGTCCATAATTTAAGAAAGGTGTGGTAAATAATGTCATATGTAAGTCCTGCTATAAAGGATAAGTTTGAAACCCTATCCGTAGAATTAAAGAATGCTATTTTAGCAAGAAATGTAGAAATACACAATATCCATGATCTAATCAATGTTCTTGATGCAATCGTTAAAGAAGCAGAGGCTGAAGAAGCAATGGCTCAAAAAGTATAAAAAATTTGGGTCTGCCACAATAGTTTTTATTTGCGGCAGACCTTTATTTCTGATTTTATCATCAGAATTACTGCTAACTATCAATTACACATTATAATATAGTAGAATAATTATAATTTATATACTTTTTCTAACTCTATTTGGGCCTGGTAGATTTCACAGGCAATTCCATTATTAAACTCGGGCCAGGTCTCTAAGAAGCGTTTGTCATCACTTTTTAATCCATCAATCTCTATCTGAACTTTTTTGGGGAAGCCAAAGCGTTTCAGACCTATTTCCCATGTTTGACCTGTATAGAACCAGTCCCCTACCCATTCCCCATCAATGTAAAGTTTTGCAGTATCACCACCAAAGTCTATCCGAAGGAAACAATCATTAACATTATCTGAATATTCTAACTCTACTTCATATAATTTCTTATTCTCTTCTTCTTGTAGCAAACTATATTTTACACTAGCTACTGCTTTACTATCAAGGCACTGATATAGGGCGAAACCATTTTCTTCACCTACATAACGATATCCTTCTGGCTCCTTTGGTAATTGGGGATAGGTCTTAATATCATCATTGTTACGGTTTATAATATCATAACCATTACCATTTTCTATAACATCACCCTTAGTAATCAATAGATATTCTTTATCTAAAGTAATTTTCCAAGAGTTTAATGCTTCCTCCCTGGTTATGGTAATTACCTTGGCATTTTGAGGTTCCTTTTCATAATTATACTTAGGGTCAATATCAGAATAGAATACATATACATCTTGATCCCTCTGGCCATTATGGAGTATACAAAGGGGGGTTGCCAATGCGGATTTTAATTTTCCATCTCCAATTGGCATATTAAATGGTAGGAAGAAGAAATCACCATTTTTTATATCTATTGAAGGATATTTTATAGTTTCACCATCTAAATCTACAGATAATTCCTTATTTAAATGGTCCGCCATAACCTTCCTTCTCTGATAATTATTGACGAATAAATAACCACTTTTACCATTTCTACGTACAGAAGTACGAAGATCTGTATAATTAGTCTGCTTCAGGGGATTACTTTCAGGCAGATAAGTATCCATATCGCACAAGGCTTTGCCAAAGTCGTGGATAAACATTGCCAATAGCTTAATTTCCTTAGCTGTCCCTGACATCTGGCCATACTCTCTAATAGGAGCCGAGAAGTCATAGGAGAATACAGGAAGATCATTAGGGTATCCTGTAACCCTAGATTCTTGTAAGGTTGTTAATTTGCCTTTAGGATTGGTTCCCCCATGATACATATAATAACCTAACAAATTAACTCCGCAACCTAATTTAACCATGGACATGGCCCCAATATCCTTGGGATGAGCCACTGGCCTACGATGATGGGTAACCTGTATACCTCCACCTAATTCAGCAGTTAAGAAAGGAAATTTATCTATATCAAAGGTAATTCCTGTACCAAATCCATAATCGCTTCCTATATTATGATCATTTCTCTCATGGGTAAATACATAGTTCCCACTGGGTTCAATCTCTGTAAGCCTTTGATCCCAGGGCGCTTCACAGTATCCTCCCATCACTGGAAGAAGTCCACCGGTAACAGCACCACCCCAGCCTGTAGCTGTATAATATGGTAGATCAAAACCAATCCTCTTAGCCATTGAGGTCAGGCGTCTCATATGTTCTTCCCCTTCCTCACCATTGAGGCCTCCAGCGTGTCCAAATTCATTTTCAATCTGAACTCCAATTATAGGACCCCCATCCTTATATAAAAGCCCTTCCACTTGCTCATATATCTTCCCATAAAAACGTTCTACTTCTGCAAAATATTTCTCATCATTGTCCCTTACCTTAAAATCCTTTTTAAGTAGCCAATCAGGGAAACCACCGTTCCTAACCTCTCCGTGACACCATGGACCAATTCTAAGGAACATAGTCATACCACAATCCCTAACAGTCTCAACGAAGGCCCTTAAATCTCTCTGACCTGTAAAATCATATTCGTTCTCTATTTCCTCATGATGAATCCAGAATACATAAGAGGATACAACCTCTATTCCCCCTGCCTTCATCTTATATATAGACTCTCTCCAGTATTGCTGTGGGTAACGGCTATAGTGGATCTCCCCCATCATAGGAAACCATGGCTTACCGTTCTTCGTTAGATACTTTGAGTTAAACCCATATTCAATCTTGCTCATCTATATAATCCTCCTGTATATTATTCTAGGTATTTCTAGTCAATTGAAATCTTCTAATTTTACCAAATACCGGTGGCGACGATAGCTTTAAACCTAATTTAATCCCGCCATTGCCTACCATAATATTAGAAATTTGATATAATGTCCAGTCCTCGTCAGTAGGATATATTATCGTCTCCCACTGCTTTTCATTAGTTTCTGCAAAAAGCTTAACATCAACTCCTGTTGTATTGGTACCTCGGTATTCAACTTGTAGATTATATTCACCAGGTACCAATCCTTTAAGCTCTTTAGTTAAATCCAAGGTAAAGTTAACTGGGCTTTCTATATATAGATAATTTACTGGCGGTGCTGGAAATGGATCGATAAACTCAGGATGCAGCTCTATCTTAATCCTATCATCACTAGCTTCCACTTCCCATCCTGTAAGGCCCTCTTCAAAGTCCCCATTAGCTATAAAATTATAATCCTCCTTAAGCTTCTCAACCAATTCAATAGTTATGCTGACATACTCATTTATTTTAGCTAAAAATCCTTCTACAACAATATTACCTGCTTTGCTATTGTCAAAAGTCTTCCATTCCACTGGTATTTCAGGGCAACTACCATCATAATATAAGACTCTAACAGTTCTAGGAAGCATAACTTCCTTGCCTATTTCTTCCAAAACCTTACCAGGCTCATATATTTTAGCTATCTCCTTAGGCTTAAATTGGGATCTGTCGAATTTGAAGCATTCTAAAGCTGGTAGGGCTTTACCTTCTTCATCGAAAATCCCCATATTACTAGCCCAGCCACCTTCTCCTTTGATAGGTATGACAACTGGCTCCCAGTAATAAATTCCCAGGCCCATATCTTCTTTTAAGGATGCGGTAATATTCATAACCAGATCAATGACCTTACGCTGTGCCTCAGGGGTGGCTGGAAAGCCTGCAATTTTCTCCTGCTGCTCCCCTATAAAACCATCAGCCGTTTTCCTCCAGGCATGGGCTGTTTCAGCTATAATTATCGGCTTCTTATACCTTTCCACCAATTTAACCAAGGTATCCTTAAATTCAGCAAAAGTTCCATGCCAGAAGGGATAATAGGATACTCCTATAATATCAAAGTCATCTAAACCTGCAGCCAAAGCAGAATCAAACCAGTCACGGAGATAAAAATATCTACCCCCTTGGTCTAGATGTATTACTACCTTAGTGCCATACTCTTTACCCACTTCTCTAACTGCCGCTATTCCCTCATTGACCAATTGAATCAAGCAATCATAATGGGGTACTTCACCATCAGGAAATAGCATACCACTTCTGATTTCATTTCCTATCTGTACCAAGTCGGGCATAACCCCTTCTTGCTGCATCTTCAGCAGTACATCCTTTGTGTAATCATACACTGCCTGCTTTAAATCTTCAAAACTTAAACCTTCCCATGCCTTGGGTTTGTTTTGCTTACCAGGGTCAGCCCACCAATCAGAATAATGAAAATCCAGAAAAAAGCTCATTCCATGTTGCTTGATTTTTTTAGCCATAGCTATTGTGTGCTTTAAGTCACAGTATCCCCCAGACTCTGGAACATTCTCTGGCTCATTCCAAATTCTCAAACGGATAGAATTTACTCCATTTTCTTTAAGCAATAGAAATACTTCTCTCTCACTACCTTGACTGTCGTAAAATACTGCTCCTTGATCTAAAATCTGAGGCAGAAATGAAATATCCATACCTTTAATAAATTCCATCGTTAACCTCTTTTCTTTGATATTTTAGAAATATATATAAATCTGTTAAGGTCATTACAAAAAATAAAAGTATATTACAGTTATTAATAGAGAAGGACTGTTGGACACCAAGCACGTGTAACAGCCCTTTCTAGTTTTACTTATGTTTACTTAATAATGATTTATTATCATATAATCTTTGTTTTACTTATTTTTTGCAACAAATTCCTCTGCTTGACGTTTTATCTCATTATGAATTGTCTCAATTCCTGCTTTATTTAACTGATTTCTTAGTTCTTCTATTGCTTTATCTACATCATCCACCATACCATAGGTAATAGGAGTGTAATACTGAGTTAGTATGGTATTAACTGCTGCTATCTCAATATTTACAGTACTATTATCAAAGGTAAATCTATCGTAAATATGATCGACCTTAACATTAGCATTCCATGCATCATTAATGGCCTCTTGCTTTTTATCCAGCGGTGTAGGATCTGCAATATATTCAGTCCGTTTAATTGTCATATTTGTCCATCCCCAGTTACAATTACTATCCGCTCCATAATTGGCATTGCCATCTAAAAGCTTAAATTGATCATCTCCAACTGCTTCCCAGTGAACCCCTTCGATACCCAGCATAGCCAGATCAAACACTTCAGGATTAGTATAGAACTCATTCAGTACCATCATAGCCCGTTCTTTATTATTACTTGTGGCGTTAATGGCCATACCATTGTTGATATAAGGGTTTACTCCCTTAGGAATATTAGGTGCTATATCTATAACTGTACACTCCCATTCAGGATGTTCCTTATTTGCTCTATCGGCATATAACTTACAGGTACCTAGATTCCATACCATAGAAGCTGATGTTCCCCTTAAGAAACCATCCTGTCTCTCCTCTGTGGTCGCCATGGAATCAGCAGACCAATATCCATTGTCAAACATTTGCTTAGCTGCCACTGCATATTCCCTAAATCCATCCCAGTCCAAGGCCAGTGTTATACTTAAATCCTCTGGATCCAGCATATTATAAACGAAAAGTTCTGCAGGAGTACCTCCTATTATATCCACTCCTTTATGAAGTAGATAAGGATATAGCAATCCATTACCTTGGGTTCCCAAAGGTGTAATCTCAGTTTCATTGGCAGCAATATCAGCATAAAAGGCTAATAATTCATCCCAACTAGTAATATCATCATAGCCATATTTTTTCATTAAATCTCCACGGACTGCCAGAACATTAGCTGCAAATTCATTCTGATAATTAGGAACCATATAAACCTTGCCATTAATTTGTGCCTGTGACCAGGCAGCTTCAGGAACTACATCCCAAATATCTGGGGCATACTTCTTAATAAAATCCTCTGTCAACTCATAGAAACCACCCATAGCACTGGTTTCCTCATAGTGGGCCCAGCTAGAAGCAGTAAAAATCAAATCAAATTTCTCACCACCGGAGAAAAGTAGGGAATATTTTGTGTCATGTTCACTCCATGACAAAAACTCCACCTCAACAGTTGCATTAAGTTTTTCCTTCAATATCTTATTGATCTCGTCATATACCTTGTCAAAATCAGCCGTTCTGTCCCCCAATAGGTACATTTTTAATTTTACTTCTTTTGATATATCGATACCATTATAGCTCTTATCTCCGCTAACTTTATTATCTACTTCATCCGCATTTTTTTTGGAGTTACAGCCAGCAAGTACCGACACTATCATTACTACTACTAGAATAAGTGTTATAAATCTTCTTTTCATAGAAACCCCCTTCTCTACTTTTATTAGTTTATATATAAATCCTTATGGATCTATATCTTATTAGAATATCCGCACTTATTGTAATCAACTTTTAAATACAGCAATTATCCTTTCACTGCTCCAATAGTGATACCTTGAATAAAATACTTCTGTACAAATGGGTAAAGGAAAATAATGGGACCAGTTACTACTACTGTCAATGCCATTTTTAAGGATTGTGTAGGTAAGTTTAATGCCTTTGTTACAGAACTACTTACCTGTTGTGTTTCAATTAGCCTTTTGTAAGCTTCAATATTATTAACCTGTTGATAAAGGAAATATTGTAGTGGATACATCTCCTCTTTTCCTATAAAAAGCATGGCATTATACCAGTCATTCCAGTAGGCTAAGGCGATAAAAAGTCCTACTGTTGCCAAAGCAGGCTTAATAAGTGGCATTACTATCTTATACATGGTTTTAAATTCACCACAGCCATCTATCTTGGCTGCATCTATTAAAGAGTCCGGAATAGACATTATGTAACTTTTCATAACAAGCAAATTATATACACTAAATAGCAATGGTAATAATAAAGCTAGATAATTATCTTTTAATTTCAAGTAACGAGTAACTAATATAAAATAGGGAACTAAACCACCATTAAATAAGGTAGTAAAGTAGAAAAAGAATGAGAATTTATTACGCCATTCAAACTCTTTTCTAGACAGTACATAGGCCGTCATAGTCTGTATAAACAGACCTGTTATAGAACCGATAATGGTTAGCATAATCGTGACACTATATGCCTTTACTACTACCATAGGCTCCTTAAATATGGTTTTATAAGCCACCAAGGTTATGTCCTGTGGTAGAATACTGAAACCATTATTTAATATAGCTTTTTCAGATGAAAAT
Source organism: Clostridiales bacterium (assembly GCA_012519565.1). Lineage (GTDB taxonomy): Bacteria > Bacillota > Clostridia > Lachnospirales > Lachnospiraceae > Mobilitalea. Next base: position 7,475 of record JAAYPX010000112.1, read on the forward strand.
GACGCAGAAATCACCATCACAAAAGGTATTAGGCAAAACAAAGCAACTACTGCATTTACCAAGTAAGCAACAAAATTTAATATCTTTACATCCTTGCCTCTTCGTATGCGATTGGACACTTTTGGTGTAGAACCTTCCATATTCACTCCTCCTAAAACAGGGTATAATCTTTATCATATAAACTTACCAATTTGTTTACTGTTAGAATAGTTATAAAACAGAGTATAGATTGATAGAAGCCCGCTGCTGCAGCCATACCAAAATCCTTATTGGTCATTAAAGCCCGGAATGTAAATGTATCTATAACGTCAGTATAGTTATATAGCAGCCCATTATTTCCAACTAAATTATAGAACATATCAAAGTTACCACGGAATATTCCGCCAATTGATAAAAGTAGTAAAATAATCATGGTCGGTTTCATTAATGGAATTGTTATTTTAAATATTCTTTGAAATACATTGGCCCCATCAATTTCAGCAGCTTCATAGATTGAAGTGTCTATTCCCATGATTGCGGCGAGATACAATACAGACCCATAACCAACATTTTTCCAAGCATTGAAAAGCAAAAGAATCAGGGGCCAGATTGCACCAGTTATGTAGAAGTTAATTTTTTCTCCACCTAGTTTTTCTATAAAACCGTTGATAAAGCCATAGTCATAGCTTAATAAATTAAATGCAATAACAGATACTATTACCCAAGAGATGAAATATGGTAAGAACACAATGGATTGTGTTATTTTTCTAAAGCGTTTATTCTTTAACTCCGTTAGCAAGATAGCCACAGTCATTTGTAAGAAAGTATTAAATGCTATAAATATGAGGTTATATAAAACCGTATTTTTAGTAACTAGTAACGCTTGACCTGATTTAAAAAAGAAACGAAAATTATTTAAGCCGTTCCAAGGGCTGTTAAAAATTCCTCCAGCATAAGTATATTTCTTAAATGCTAGGATAACTCCTACCATGGGGGCATAACTAAAAACCAATGTATATACTACGGCAGGAAGTAACATTAATAAAAATACTCGGTATTTTTTTACTTTATACAGGAACCCATGCTTTTTCACTCTACCTCTCCTCCTCATATCCTAATCCCCAACAACCACCGTTAATACTTTATTGAGTTGACCGTCTAAGATGGATTTCATATCCTAATACAGCTTTAAACCGGTTCTCACTGCCCTCAATTAATTCAATTAAGCGCTTTCCCGCAACTGTTCCCAATTCCTCAACATCAACACCTATAGCAGTAATCGGTGGATTATGGGTTTCTAGGTAAATACTTTCATAGAAGGAAGCAACTTTAATATCATCAGGAACAGAATACCCCAGTTCATTAAGTACAGCTAAAACATTGGTACATATCACATCATCGGAACATATGATACATTCAGCTTGCTTTTTTAAAACATTAATTACTGCCTGCTCTACATAGACCGAACTGCTACAATCAACATAAACCAAATCTTGATCCACATCCAAACCTTGGTTATGGTAGCCATTAAAGTACCCTTCGCATCGATATCGGTTAACCATATGATTAGTATCACCAGCGATTAGGGCTATTTTCCTGAGACCTTCACCTATTAATAAAGAGGTTAATTTCTCACATGCTTCCTTATGGTTATTATCAATTTGGATTATAGCATCATCTTCGCTAGAACCAACCAGAACAAATGGTATCTCCCTTTGCTTTAGATATTCTATAGGTAAGTCATTGGTAAGATTTCTTGTAAGGATTATCCCATCCACCTTATGATTTTCTACCAGCCTCTTTAGTATTTTAATGTCATTTTCTTTAACTGTTGTAACAATTACATCATAGTCCATAGCTGCTGCAATTTCACATATGCCCAAAAGACAGTTCTGAAAAAATGGTGTATTCCCAAGATTAATATCAGAAGGTAATGCAACACCTATGTTATATGTCTTAGAGTTTGCTAAACTCTTGGCAATAGAATTGGGTCTGTAATTATATCTTTCTATACATTCCATAACCCTGCGGACAGTCTCCTTGCTGATTCTACCTTTCCCAGAAATCGCCCTAGATACTGTAGTTTTCGATACTCCCAGCTCATTAGCTATATCACTGATGGTAACCTTAGATGTATTAGCCCGAATTCCCTTTGACTTATCTGGCTCAATTATATGTTTCATTTTAATCTATCCTTTAACTTATCATTTGCTCAATCGGTTGTCTTGTTTTGATTATAACACTGATTATATTTCATTTCAATTATCCAAATAATATAGACAAATATTAATATTTTTGTATAGATTGTATAATTTATGCTATTTTTTGCGCAATTGTTTGCGCAGCATCTTAATTTATTTATCCACTTTTGTCCTGTTTTTTACCTGTATTTTATATAAGCTTATGCTATTATCCTAAACTGAGGCAACTCTCTTATTTAAAAAATCTAAAATTTTTCTTGCATTTTTCTCTAATAAGTGGTATAAATATAAGGTAGTTTAAATGCGGGTGTAGTTCAATGGTAGAACACTAGCCTTCCAAGCTAGATACGTGGGTTCGATTCCCATCACCCGCTTTTTTTATGCCCAAAATTAGCCTAACCCAGTGATAGTAAATAAGAATGCAAGGTTAAGAAAAAATATAGCCCACCTTATATCCGTGATGGATATAAGGTGGGCTATATTTATATTTTAAATTTTGCAAATGACTGCAAGCTTAGAATTTAATTCATTCCTTAGAAATTACCTGCCTCAGCAGCCTGCTGGATCGATACCGCTACAGCTACAGTAGCACCAACCATAGGGTTGTTACCCATACCGATTAAGCCCATCATCTCAACGTGGGCAGGAACAGAAGAGGATCCTGCGAATTGAGCATCTGAGTGCATTCTTCCCATAGTATCTGTTAAACCATAGGAAGCAGGGCCTGCTGCCATGTTGTCTGGATGTAAGGTTCTACCTGTACCACCACCGGAAGCAACTGAGAAGTAATTCTTACCTTGCTCTAAACGCTCTTTCTTGTATGTACCAGCAACTGGATGTTGGAATCTAGTAGGGTTAGTAGAGTTACCAGTAATAGATACATCCACATTCTCCAAATGCATGATAGCTACACCTTCTGTAACATCATTAGCACCATAGCAGTTTACTTCTGCTCTAGGTCCATTGGAGTAAGATTTGCGGAAAACTTCTTTGATTTTACCTGTAGCATAATCCATTTCTGTTTCTACATATGTAAATCCGTTAATACGGGAAATAATTTGGGCAGCATCTTTACCAAGTCCATTAAGAATAACTCTTAAAGGTTTCTTTCTAACCTTATTAGCTGACATTGCGATACCAATTGCACCTTCAGCTGCTGCAAAAGATTCATGACCTGCTAGGAAAGCAAAGCACTCAGTTGTTTCTTCCAGTAGCATCTTACCAAGATTACCATGTCCTAAACCAACTTTTCTTTGATCTGCAACAGATCCATCTATACAGAAAGCCTGTAGACCTTCACCGATTGCAGCTGCTGCATCTGCTGCTTTTCTAGCACCTTTTTTAATAGCAATTGCTGCGCCTACAATATATGCCCAGCAAGCGTTTTCAAAACAGATGGGTTGAATACCCTTTACCATATCATAAACATTAAGACCAGCATCTTTTGTTAGCTTTTCAGCTTCTTCTATAGAAGCAATTCCATAGCTATTTAATACTGCATTGATCTTATTTATTCTTCTTTCATATGATTCAAATAAAGCCATTGTATGTATCCTCCTTTATTATTCCTGTCTAGGGTCAATGATCTTAACAGCATCTTCAACACGGCCATATTGTCCCTTAGATTTTTCATATGCTGTATTTGGATCATCACCTTTTTTGATGAAGTCCATCATCCTGCCAAGGCTTACGAATTGATAGCCAATAATCTCATCATTCTCATCAAGGGCTAAACCTGTAACATAGCCTTCTGCCATTTCTAGATATCTAGGTCCTTTTGCAAGAGTACCATACGATGTTCCTACTTGACTGCGAAGTCCTTTTCCTAAATCTTCAAGGCCTGCTCCAATTGCCAATCCATTTTCAGAGAAAGCACTTTGTGTTCTACCATATACTATCTGTAAGAATAATTCTCTCATTGCTGTATTAATAGCATCACATACTAGGTCAGTATTTAGTGCCTCAAGAATAGTTTTTCCTGGAAGAATCTCTGATGCCATAGCAGCTGAATGAGTCATACCGGAGCAACCAACTGTCTCTACTAGAGCCTCCTGTATAACACCATCTTTTACATTAAGCGTTAATTTACAAGTACCCTGCTGTGGTGCACACCAGCCCACACCATGGGTAAATCCTGAAACATCTTTGATTTCTTTTGCTTTTACCCAATTTGCTTCTACTGGAATAGGTGCCGCACCATGGTTTACACCCTGGGTAACGGGGCACATCATTTTTACTTCATGTGAATAAATCATGTTGATGAAACTCCTTTCAATAATACATAATCTAGCATTTCAATTTTTTAAATAATGCTCACATAGTAATAACATGCTTTGTTATTTACTTAACATATTTTCGCATAAAACCACAAATAAGTCCATAGTTTTTCAAAAGAACTTATTTCTTTTCTACTATTTCCCCTACTTTTTTATAAATACTATTCTCAGGAACATACCCTCTAACCATTGATAGGGGATATATATTGGAATTTCTTCCTACAATGGTTCCTGGATTCAGCACACTATTACAGCCTACTTCTACCTTATCCCCAAGGATAGCACCGAATTTCTTCAATCCAGTTTCTATTCTTTCTGTACCTACAGTTACCTTAACTAAGGTTTTATCCGATTTTACATTGGAGGTTATGGAGCCTGCTCCCATGTGGGCCTTATATCCAAGGATGGAATCCCCTACATAATTATAATGGGGCACCTGTACCTTATTAAATAAGATTACATTCTTTAATTCTGTTGAGTTCCCCACAACAGCTCCCTCACCAACTATAGCACTACCTCTTATAAATGCACAATGTCTTATTTCTGCTTCTTTGCCTATAATAGCAGGTCCATTAATACAAGCAGTAGGAGCAATTTTTGCAGTTTTAGCTATCCACACATCTTCCCCCACTTGATTATATTCATCTTTAGATAAAGACTTACCTATCTGTAATATCCCTTCCTTTATCTTAGCCAGCACCTCCCAAGGATAAGTACATCCTGTAAATATTGGGGCTGCTATCGTTTCTTTTACGTCTAATAGCTCCATAATGTTTAATGAATCTTTCATATCTTCCCTCCTGCTAAATACTTACACCACTGGTGTACTGCCTTATCTTTTATTATATGATAAAACCATCTATTATTATATCATGAACAAAAAGCATCTTCATTAATTTCTTCTTTTGATCAGATGTTTTTTAATACTATGTAAATTTTAATGGTTTTCTCAGTGTCCCATATCTCTTATGATTTCAGTAGTGTATTATAACAGAAGGAGATAATTGAAACTAGTAAATTCGGTAATCTTCTAACTTTCCGTTTTTCCAACTTATATCTATAGTTTTGCCATTTTTAATTCTTAACCCCTTCACATAACCAGTATCAAACTCAGCTGGCAAAGCTGGTAATATTTTTACTTCTCCATTGCGGTCCTGTACTAGCATGTTGGCTATACCTGCAGTTCCACCAAAGTTACCATCAATTTGGAATGGAGGATGGGCATCCCATAGATTATTATAGGTTGATTTCGTAAGCAGGGTATTTAAAAATTTAAAAGCATTTTCAGCATCTCCTAAGATGGCAAATACATTTAATATCCAGGCACAACTCCAACCTGTATATCCGCCACCATTTTCTATTCGAAGCATTAAGGATTTTCGGCAAGCTTCTACTAATTCATCATTGCCTTCAAATAATTCAGAAGGAAATAATCCATATAAGTGGGATATATGTCTATGGCCTGGTTCACACTCCTCAAATTCTTCATGCCATTCTAGTAGCTGCCCTTTACTGCCAATCTTAAAATCTGCCAATTTACTCAATCGCTCAGATATATCATCCAGAAGCTCATCTTCAATATCTAAGATCTCACAGGTTCTTTGGTAGTTTTGAAACACTTCTCGAATTAGTGCTAGATCCATAGCCGATGAGATAGCGATAGAGCTACTTCCCCCGTCTTTGGTTTTGAACCTATTCTCAGGGGATGTAGATGGACAGGTTATATATTCCCCATTATATTCAAACATCCAATCTAATAAGAATAGGGCTGCTTCTTTCAAAATGGGATAGGCTACATCCCTTAAAAATTCTTTATCCATATTATATTCATAATGTTTAAATAATTCACTGGTTAACCAAGCACCTCCCATTGGCCACATGGACCATGTTGCCGTTAAAGCAGCTCCCTCACTTTCTCCGTAAGCTAATCCAGTAGGATTGGTATTGCACCAGTAATCGGCATTATGGTGATGGACAAAACCTCTGCAGTTATAGTGAATTTTTGCTGTCTTTTTCCCTTCCTCACAAATCTTAGCTACGAACTCAAAATAAGGATCCAAGCATTCTTGTAAATTACAAGTCTGTGCTGGCCAGTAATTCATTTCAGCGTTAATATTTGTTGTCCAGTTACTACTCCATGGTGCCCTAAGTTTCCAGTTCCATATCCCCTGTAAATTAGCTGGAAGGCTACCTTTTCTTGAACTACTGATTAGGAGATAGCGGCCATACTGAAAATATAGAGCATATAACCCCTTATCCATATGACCCTTTCGCAAATTCTCTAGTCTTTCATCTGTGGGAAGATCACTTTGCTCACCTAAATATAGTTCAACCTTATCATATATGGCCCTATAATCCTTAATATGCTCCTCTTTAATAGCATCATAGGTCATAGTCAAATCATATTTTGGTACATTCACTGCTGAAAAAGCCAAAATCACCGTAGATGCACCAGTAATATGTAATCCATTATCCTTTTTAATTATTGTTCCATCACAGGCAAATATCTTTATTTCAGCTTCAAATTCCATTCCCCTATCCCCTTGAATAATAGGATTAGGATTAACATTAACATAGTTGGGATCCACATGTTCAGGACATCTTCCCTTGATTTTTACTCCCTGCTCCTTATATTCAGCACTGTGCTGTAATTGAGAATCAAAAGACAGTAAAAGGTCTAGAACAGGATTATCACAATTAATCTTCATAAATATTGCTTTAGCTGGATAACTGGCAAAATACTCCCTCTTATATGTATTGCCTTCTGATTTATATGATACAGTAGCAATTGAATTCTCTATATCTAAAATTCTTTCATAGTCAGATATATTATCAGTATGATTAAAATCGATACATAAATCGCCTAAGGGCAAATAACTTTCGTTATACTCCCCTAACATCTTCTTTTCAATTAACTTTTCTGCTTGCTCATACTCTCCTTTTAGTATCATTTCACGGGCTTTATCCAGATACTTTGCAGCATTATGATTATTTTTATCACGATAATATCCAGACCATAGGGTATCTTCATTCAAACCTAGTCGTTCTTTTAAAACTCCTCCCCAAATCATTGCACCAAGCTTCCCATTACCAATTGGCAGTGTTTCTTCCCACATGCTTGCAGGCTTAGTATAAAATAATCTCATCATATATCCTCCCTCAATAACTTTACTTTATTTAATCTTCTACCATGTTTTTAATTCTTTCCATAACCTTTAGATTTTTGAAACCGTAAAATTTGATGGCATTTTCTCCTAGTAATAGCCTTTTTTCATATTCTGATAACAAATCACTCTTTTCAATAAAATTATAGGACATTTTATAGGTAATAGCTGTCATTGTTCTGGGATAATCTGACCCCCACATCAGCTTCTCCATCCCTACCAGTTCAGCAGCTTCTTTTATTGCTAATACTGCACCTTTATAAGGATAAAACTCCTTATGGAAAAGCCATGTAATTCCTCCACTTTCTATGTAAACATTTTTATTCCTGGCCAGCTTTATCTGTTCTTGCCAGCCCTCCCTACCTACCATTCCAAAATGACCAATAGCTATTTTTAAGTTTGGACATTCTTTTATAACTTCTTTCAATTCAGCAACTTGAAGATCCCCATCAGCTAAATCAATTGACAACACTATATTCTTTGACTCCATCAGTTTAAAAGTATCTATCATCTCCTCTTCATTCAGATATACTCTTTTTGGGAGATTTATTAGCCTTTGAGCTGGTATCTTAATTCCCTTAAAACCTTCATCTATTAGTTTTTTCACTTGTAAATAGTAGCCTGGCTTTCTAAATTCAGCCATACCACAGATAAATAATCTATCCGGATACTTATTGTAACTTTCTATAAGATACTTGTTTTGAATACCATCAATATATTCCTGGGTAACTACAGCTGCAGCCACTCCTGCATAGTTCATGTTGGACACAAACATCTCAACAGTATTTTCTCCGTTAACCATGTAGGGAGGCATCATTTGTCTCTTTTCACCCAGAAAATCTGCAGCTCCGCCCCCTATGCTGCTTACTGTTTTACCATTTATATTCCCCTTAAGTTCTTTCCAAAGATGAACATGGGCATCAACAACTATAAAGTCCATATAACAACCATACCTTTCATCAAAACATACATAATAATCCCAATCCTATTTAAAATTACAATTCTATGCTTGCCTTCAAACTATTTTAATCATCAAAGCTTACAAGTACTTTAGCCATGGTTCCATCATTATTTTTTAATGCTTCAAAAGCCTTTGTAGCATCAGCTAGACTATACACATCAGTAATGAGTTTACTTATATCAACTAATCCTTTGGAAACTATTTCAATTAATGGTTCAAAATCATTAAGACTATTTCTTGAACCATAAATATCTAGTTCCTTTTTTAATAAGATGGAATGGTTAAATGTAGTCTCTTTTTTTCCATTTCCAATAAGTACTATTTTCCCAGCAAAGCTCACATTATCTATACAGTCTAAAAAAGTATCTGCTAATCCTGCGGCTTCAACGCATACATCCATACCGCAATTGCCTGTTATCTCCTTTACCCGATCCCTCAAATTCTCATTCTTGCTATTGATGGTTCCGTCTGCTCCCAAATCCATAGCCAGTTTCAATCTCTTATCAAGGACATCGGCAATGTATACAGTAGCACCTTTTAGCTTTGCAGATATCATTGCAAATATGCCAATCGGCCCTGCTCCTATAACTAGGACCCTATCTCCTTTTTTTAAATCACCTCTGTTTATGGCATGATAACCTATGGAAAATGGTTCTATTAAAGCTAAGGTTTTTGCATCTAGACCTTTACCATCTACTATTCTCTCTATAGGCATAGTTATAAATTCCGAAAATGAACCATCCCTCTGTACTCCCATGGTCTGATTATCTTCACAACAATTTACCTTACCCCTTCTGCAGGAATAACAAGTTCCACAATTAAAGTAAGGATTGGCAGTAACAATCATTCCCTCATGTAAGCCTAAATCATTTTTATCGATTTCAATTATCTCTGCAGAAAATTCATGGCCGGGTATTCTGGGATAAGTGGCAAAGGGCTGGTTCCCAGTATAGGTTGCAATATCAGATCCGCATATACCGCAATATTTAATCCTTAATAAGGCTTCTCCTGGCTTTCTAACTGGCCTATCTACTTCCTTAATTGCAATTTTATTAGCCTCTTCAATAAAAACTGTTTTCACTTATCTTAACTCCTTCTCTTATTATTTAATAAAAATATTATTGGCCTTCTTGTTCCTAAGATATATTGCAATCTTAATCCATATATCCATCCGGCCTAGCTTATTTGTCCATATCTATATAACTATGATCCCAAATGGTCATGGTTTTCAAAGGTGCATTCTTAGCATAGATTTTATTTTCATAAGCTTCCTTAGGATTTTTCTTTAATTCTTCTAAATCAATAAGTTCAACGATTTTATCATAATCTGATTCACATAGGATTTTTATGGCCCTCTCCATATGGTCCTGCCTAAAATTAATGGATCCAAAAATTAGATGGTTCTTAAAACCAAATGGCATGGTCCTTAATTTTATGTCTGGTCCTAAAGAAAAACTATTATAAATCCCGTTGTTACCTAAAACTCCATGGTCAAAGGCTATTCTACTCTCCACCGAATTACCTGAAGTAGCTATGAAGGCGGTGGCTTTGCCACCTAAAGCTTCTAATATTGCCTGGGCACAGTCTTTTTCTGTCTCAAAATTATTACAGACATATTTGGCCTTTACCTTTTCCTTGGCAAATCTAATCTTAGGATTATCTTCTCTACTTCTGGCTACAAATAGAATTTCAGCTTCAGGATAACTTTGCCTGATTAAGTCACCTATAAACATGCCTGTAGTGCCTAAACCGAATATGACAACTCTCTTAAATATGTTTTCCTTAGCTTTTTTCCTTGCTTCATCTTCACTACATTTATTTATCGCCATTTCCAATCTGAAATTCTGTGCTGATCCTAAATCCTCCATCCTCTCCAGTTGAAATATCATACAGGCATAGGGATCTGAAAAAACAAGCTTTTTAGCTAAGGATAAAGGTATTTTATCTCCATTTATATACTGCTTGGGTATCTCTAAAAGCATATCAGGATGATAATAGTTTTCCTCACACATAAGTCCATCTGCCTTATCGCAGCCATACTCAAAATAGGTCTCATCATCCATATATCTGGTAGGATCATAAGCATCACCACCTCTGATTAACACTATGGCAAAGCGCTTCTCATCAGGTAGATAAACTACCCCTTCATGGCCATTGATAAGTCTATGTACCCCTTCAGGGAACTTGCTATCCAGTTCTTCTCTCTCCCCCATGCGCATCAGTTCATAATCGGTTCCGCAAAAACCAGTACACACCGTCTTACAAAGCTTTCCTAGTTTTTCTTCTTCTCCTTTTAATCTCTTCCTAGCAGGATTAAATATTTCCACCTCTCCATAAACTATGGGTGCTTCCTTACTGTTTTGAAAATAGGTTCCTTTTGTCAACATTCTTTAATCACGCCTTTCCTTAAAATTATATTTGCATACTGTGCTCTTTCACTGGTATATACTATGACATAAGCTTTTTTTGCCCTTTCATAAAATTCAAACCTTTCAATATATTCAATATCAATTTCCCTATTTTCATTTTCTCTTATTATTTCTTTATATTTATCCCATATTACTGGTACTACATTATCTCCAGGCACCACTGCCATAAGTCCAACTGGTTTGTCTGAATAGGTGTCTAAGGGTAAAAATTTAAGTATAGCCTTCAGTACTTCCGGTACATTATGACCATCACATCTAACTAAGATATTCTTGGCGCAACTGGCTGCTGGAAAGTTGCCATCTGTAATAACAATCTCATCTCCATGTCCCATTTCCATTAAGGCTTTCATTAAGTCCGGTGAGATAATGGTTGGTATTCCTTTTAACATATTTATAACCTCCTCTATAAATCTATAATTAAAGCGAAACGTTTCGCTTAATATCTCTGTCCTATCCTAGCTATTACTATTATTAATACCTGTATTTTTATTACCATTAAAAAAGGTTATATAAGATTATCCTTAAAATCCAAGGATGTCTGTATCACTAGTAGCTGTAAATCAAGACTAAACGTTTCACTTTTAAGCAAATAACAAAAAGAGAATATTCTTTCTGTTATTTTAAATCCCTTACTAACTTTCTATTTTTCTAACAGAATCTTTAATCAACAATTCTGTCTTTAATCTATATCTAATTGGAAAATTTGTCATATCTCCTTGGAGTCTTTTGAGCAATAAATTAGCGGCGGTCTCACCTATTGCTTTCATAGGCTGAACGACAATAGATAAAGGCGGCTTAATAATTCTAGCCAGTTGAAGATTATCATAACCAATGATTGATAGTTGATTAGGTATATTTACGTTATATTCATTTATTGCCATTATAGCACCTAAGGTCATTTCATAATTGGTTATATATACTGCTGTTGGGGGTTCCTCCATCTTGATAAGCTCTATTAAAAGCTTATAACCACTATCAATTTCAAAGTCACCATGCTTGATCAAATCCTCATCCACTTTGATAGAATAATCTCTATGAACTCTGTAATATCCTTCAAGCCTCTCCTTGGCTGTAAAGACCTCCCGAGGGCCATTGATAATACCTATTCTTTTATGCCCCTTTGTTATAAACTCTTCTACTGCACCATAGGAACTGTTCATATTGTCTACCAGTACCACATCACAATCCACGCCATCTAAAGCTCTATCTATAAGTACCACTTTAATACCCTTATCTATGGCTTCCTGAATGATGGCCCCATCTTTTCCGTGGGGCATTATAATTAAGCCATCTACCATCTTGCTTACCAGAAATTTAAGTTTTTCTTCTTCTAAAGGGAAGTCCTCTTTGTAATCACAGATCATGGTACTATAGCCATGTTGTAATAAAATATCCTCAATATTTGATACTATACTGGTGCAAAATATCTTCTCCAGCTTAGGGATTAAAATTCCTATGGTATTGCTCTTATTGGTCTTTAAGCCCCTTGCCATAGTATTAACTTGATAATTAAGCTCCTTGATCGCCTCATCTATAAGGATTTTATTCTTTTCTAGAACATTTCCACCATTGATATACTTAGATATAGTTGCAATAGAGAGCCCAGTATACTTAGCTATATCTTTAATTGTTGCTGCCATTTAATGCACCCCTATCGCTAAACGTTTCACTATGCATATAATATATCTATTATCCTATAATGTCAATAATTTATAAAACATTATATGGTATCTAATATATTACAATACTACTTAAAATTTCCTAAGACCATTTTGTCCCATACTTAAATATTTTTATCAATTATTTTTTATAATACTTTGATACTTCATCAAAATTCCTAGTTAATCTAATTTGATTATTCAGGGCTTTTACAGCCTCTACCCTACGCCCTACAAAACCCTCTAATTTATGCATATATTCCTCAGTTGTAATCTCCCCATTGGCTACATAGGTCAACCCCTTCTCCCAACTGGCAGTTAGTTCTGCATTGAGCAAAGAACTAATAGAAGCATTTACCACCTCGTATACAATCTCACCTAAAAGGGTGGGTGTTATAATTTGGGTTTTCTTGTTTAAAGCAAGATATGTTATCTTAACCAGTTTATTAAGAATTTCGGCTCTGGTAGCACTGGTTCCTATACCGCTACCTTTAATCTGGGCCCTCAGTTCTTCATCTTCAATAAGCTGACCTGCATTTTCCATGGCCAGAATTAAGGTACCTGAAGTATATCTCTTAGGAGGTGAGGTCTCGCCCTCTTTAATGTTAATCCCGTCTACTGGTAATTTCATTCCCTTTTTAAGGTTAAGTATCTTTTCCATCAGTAGTTGATCAGAAGCCTCTTCTTCTGAGCCATCTCCATCCTCAGAACTGTTCCTAGACTGCTTGCTGTTTGTATTACCAACCACCTTCAAATATCCTTCCTTGGCTAGTACCCTCATGGTCGTAAAGAAATATTCACCACTGATTTTGGAGATGATGCTAACTTTACGATATTCTGCTGCTGGATAAAAAATTGACAGAAAACGCTTTACAATAGTTTCATATATTCTGATTGCCACAGAAGATAAGGAACTTAAATTGTTCAATCCCTGCCCTGTAGGTATAATGGCATAGTGGTCTGTTATTTGACTGTCATTGACATATCTGGTTTTTGCAATATTTTTATAAGATCCCATTGCTAAAACCTCATCAACGAAATCTTTTACACCTGCTAATCCCTGAAGTCCCTTTATATTTTTATAGATTTCTTTAGCCACTGCTGTAGATAAGACCCTGGCATCAGTTCTTGGATAGGTAACTAATTTTTTTTCATATAATTCTTGAACTATTTTTAGGGTTTCATCAGGGCTAATCTTAAATAATCTGGAACAATCATTCTGCAGTTCAGCCAAGTTATATAATAAAGGAGGATTTTTATTCTCTTTTTTCTTTTCAATCTTGTCAATAATTGCCTGTAACTGCTTCTCTGCCGCAGTTTCATTAGTAGCCTCCCAGGTACCATCTTCCTTATATCTAGGTAATTCCCCCGCCAGCTCTGATATTAACTTCTTAGCAGCATCATATTCAGAAAATCCATTTTCCTTATATAACTTAGGAGAATTAAAGTACCGTGATCCTTCTACTGCTTTAAACTCACCAGTTATCTTACCATCCTGTCCTAGAGTGAAGCCAGCTATAACTCGGTAAAAGGGTGTCTTGGCAAAATTACGGATTTCTCTCTCCCTTCTTACCACCATGCCTAGAACACAGGTCATTACCCTTCCTACAGATATGGCAGACCACTTCTCACTCTTTAGATACCTTTGCACTTCATTACCGTATTTCAAAGTAAGAATACGGGAGAAATTAATACCCATTAGATAATCTTCCTTGGCTCTTAGATAGGCTGCATTGGCCAGATTATCATAGGCTGATAGGGGTTTTGCCTCTTTTATTCCCCTTAGGATTTCATCCTCAGTCTGGGAGTCTATCCATACCCGTTTTTTAACCTTGCTATCTGGTACCTGTGCTATCTGATCCACCAAGCGATAAATGTATTCCCCTTCCCGTCCTGAGTCAGTACAGACATAGATGGTACTTATATCTGGACGATTAAGTAATTCCTTAACAATCTCAAATTGTTTTTTAACATTGGGAATCACTTCATATCGATATTCTTTAGGCAGAAATGGCAATGTCTCCATACTCCACTTCTTCAGGGCTGGGTCATATGCATCAGGATAACTCATGGTTACCAAATGCCCAACACACCAAGTAATGATCACCTTATCGGCTTCTATATAACCATTGCGTTTCTTAACATTTATCCTCAGTGCCTTGGCCAATTCTATCGCTACACTGGGTTTTTCTGCAATAAATAAGCTTTTAGACATTATGTACCAACTTTCTTGTATTTCCGTAAATATATACTATTTATCTATAAGATAATGATTAACTGATATTTTTACATTACTAGTATACCTCAAAATCAGAGATAGAACAAATAAATTCCTAGTCGTAAAAAGATTAGTTAATTTTTATTGAATATTATCTAACTATGGATTACAATATATGTAGTATTGAAAACTACGTGAAAAGTATCTAGAGGAGGAGCACTATGAATAATATACAAATATTTAGTGATTCATCTTGTGATTTACCAAAATGTTTAATTCAAAAACATAATATTGAACTTATTCCCTTCTACGTAAGCTTTAATCATGAAACTTACTATAAAGAAGATATAGAAATAAGCAACGAAGAGTTCTATCACAAGTTAAATGCAAAAAAAATATTTGCCAAGACCTCACTTCCCTCTGTCCAAGATTACATCAATGGTTTTAGACCTGCCCTTAGGGAAGGAAAAGACATTATCTGCCTTTGCCTAACCCATAAATTCAGTGGCTCCTACCAATCTGCATGTAATGCAAAACATATATTAGAAGAACAATTTCCCGATAGAACTATTGTCGTAATAGATAGTATACAGGCTACAGGTGGCCAAGGATTATTATTATTACAAATGGCCTATATGAAAGAAGCTGGCCTATCCATAGAAGAAATTAAAACTAAACTTAATAACATAAAAAACACAGGCCGTATTATGTTTACATTAGATACATTAGAGTATCTAATGAAAGGAAAAAGAGTCGGTAAAGTTATTGCTTTAGCCAGCAACATTCTGGATCTTAAACCATTAATACAATTAAAAGATGCAGAGCTTATACCTTATTCCAATGTTCGGGGGCGCAGGAAATCGTTAAGCAAAATTCTTAATATGGTCTCAGAATATTTTAGAGAGACCAATGAAAAATACGAAGACTATGACTTTTGTATCGTCAATGCAACTACTAAGGAGGATGCTGTTTTTCTCCAAAATGAATTGGAGCAATTGATTTCTCGGAAAATAACTTACCCAATCTTCCAGATTGGAGTCACCATCGGAACATATACAGGCCCTGGAGCAATTGGTATAAGTTTTGTGAAAAAATATAACAAAGCATTGGTTTAATGGTTGACTATAATAACATATAATTATGATATAAAAAGAAAGGAAGGTATGATATGTCAAAATCTGATTGCTGTTCAACTGATAACAAGGGTACAAATGTAACAGTTCAAATTGATGTTACAAAAATAGTTAAATATGTATGTGTTTCAGCTGTATTAATTGTTGGAATAATTTTTGGTACTAGATGTTATAAGAACTTAATCATTGATAACAAGGATGCTTAGATAAAAGAAATCACATAAACTTAAAATTAATGCTAGATTAAGCATATGCTAAAGAAACATTATAGTCTTAGCATAATCTTCATAAGAAAACAGGTGTTGATCATGTAATTAAAGCCTCAACACCTGTTTTTATGTCTTTACGTCTTTATGTCTTTATATCTTTATATCTTTATATTTTTATATCATTATATTTTTATATTTTTAGCTGTTACAAACTTATAAATTTAAATTCATCATATAAATAATACTTAGATGCCTTGTTAATATTCTAGTATAATGGATATTTATCGGTCAGTGTCTTAACCATGGCCATAGCCTTCTCTTTATTACCTTCGGCATTCTTAATTAATAAATGTATTGCTTCCGCAATAACATCCATGTCCTCTACTTTCATACCTCTTGTGGTGATAGCCGCTGTTCCTAAGCGAATGCCACTGGTTACAAAAGGTGAGGCAGGATCATTGGGAACTGTATTCTTATTACAAGTTATATTGGCAGCCTCTAATAATTTCTCAGCATCCTTACCTGTAACACCCATATTCTGAAGGTCAACTAGCATTAAGTGATTATCTGTTCCACCAGATACCAGATTGAAACCTCTTTTAATTAATCCCTCTGCTAGAGCCTGAGCATTATCTACAACGTTCTTAGCATAATCCTTAAAGCCTGGTTCTAAAGCTTCTTTAAAACATACCGCCTTGGCTGCAATCACATGCATCAAAGGTCCACCTTGGATACCAGGGAAAACAGCTTTATTTAATTTATACTCATTGGCGAACTCTTCGCTGGAAAGTATCATTCCGCCCCTTGGCCCTCTTAAGGTTTTGTGGGTAGTGGTTGTAGTTACATGGGCGTAAGGTATTGGGCTCTAATGGTAGCCTGCTGCCACAAGGCCTGCTATATGAGCCATATCAACCATTAAAAATGCCCCTACTTCATCAGCTATCTCCCTAAAAATCTTAAAGTCAATCTTTCTAGCATAGGCACTGGCACCGGCAATGATCATTTTGGGTTTACTTTCTTTAGCTATTCTTCTTACTTCATCGTAATCAATATAACCTTCATCATCTACACCATAGGGTACGATATTATAATAACTTCCTGACATATTTACAGGGCTACCATGGGTCAGATGCCCACCATGGGCTAAATTCATTCCCATAACTGTGTCCCCTGGCTTTAACAAGGCAAAAAATACAGCCATGTTTGCTTGAGCCCCTGAATGGGGTTGAACATTGGCATAGGTACACCCAAATAACTTCTTCGCTCTTTCAATAGCAAGGTTTTCTACAACATCTACATGCTCGCATCCGCCATAATATCTTCTCCCTGGGTAACCTTCAGCATATTTATTGGTCAACTGGCTTCCCATAGCTGCCATAACTGCTTTACTAACAAAATTCTCAGAAGCAATAAGCTCTATATGATCATTTTGTCTGTCTACCTCTAAAGATATAGCTTTCGCTATTTCTGGATCATATAACTCTACATCTTCAAATGAGTACATTCTATAACATCCTTTCCAGCTTTTGTTTTTTATATATTATTACCGAACATAAAGCTTCAATACTTATTAAACTTGCTTGCTATTTTACTACAATTTTATTATATCATGGGGTTAATAATTATGAAAGTTAGAATATAAATATTCACTGACCTTATTTATACTGATTACTAATCCATATAATT
The DNA here is from genome assembly GCA_012519565.1 of Clostridiales bacterium. Lineage (GTDB taxonomy): Bacteria > Bacillota > Clostridia > Lachnospirales > Lachnospiraceae > Mobilitalea. Next base: position 25,389 of record JAAYPX010000112.1, read on the forward strand.
AATTCTGTTTATAATTGCTACTGGTATACTCAGGTCCAAATCCCATAGGTAATAATTCTTCTAGTAAATATACAGTATAATCTTCTTCCGATTTAGCTAATATAACTAAAAACCCTCTAGGATCCACAAATTCCCTTATGACCTGACGGCATACCCCGCAAGGCGGACAATAATTCTGTAGATTACCCAAGCTTCCTCCAACAACAGCTATGGCAACAAAATTTCTTTCCCCTTCACTGATTGCTTTATAAAATGCTGTTCGTTCAGCACAATTTGTTGGAGTATAGGCAGCATTTTCAATATTACATCCAGTATAAATCTTCTGGTCTTTTGTAAGTAGTGCAGCACCTACAGTGAACTTGGAATAAGGGGCATATGAAAACTTCATACTTTCTATAGCTTCTCTTATAAGGTTTTTCACCACTGATCTACTTACAATTTCATCTTTACTAACTATTTCTCCCTTTACCTGAGTTACTAAGCTATTATTCTTGTATTCCTTCTTCATAAACTACCTCCCCAAAGTAGACCTTAAACTTATATCTCTGAAAATGTTCTTAAATATCCTTAGTAGCAAATGTTCTTAAATATCTTTAGTAGCCTTGGGCCTGCTGATTCTTTGCCAACTTTACAATCTGGCTGGTTCCAAGTCTAGATGCACCCAGCTTTATAAACTTAGCTGCATCATCCATGGAGGAAATTCCACCAGCTGCTTTAATTTTCACCTTTTTATCCACATATTTTGCAAATAACTCCACATCTGCAAATGTGGCTCCACCGTTAGAAAAACCAGTAGAGGTTTTGATATAATCAGCTGTTGACTCAGATACAATCTGGCACATTTTAATTTTCTCTTCCTCTGTTAGTAGGCATGTCTCAATTATAACTTTAAGGATTCGCTCTTTGCAAACTTCCTTTATCTGCTTTATTTCATCTAGAATTAAATCATATTTTTTATCCTTAAGATGGCCTATATTAATTACCATATCTATCTCATCTGCCCCATTGGCTATAGCATCTTTGGTCTCAAAAACTTTAGCTGCGCTTGTGTTATATCCGTTAGGAAATCCAATTACAGTACATACCGCCATCTTATCTTTTACATAGTCCTTTGCCTCTTTTACATAAGAAGGGGGTATACATATTGAGGCCGTTCCATAGGTTATGGCATCATCACATATCTGTTTAATCTCCTCCCAGGTTGCTGACTGGGATAGGAGGGTATGGTCAACTTTTTTAAAGATTAAATCTATATCCATAGTAACTCCATTTCTAAGCAAATTTTCCACGTTTTTGCCATTATTAATATAACAATGAAATCTGTTTATGCAATCTCCAGAGCAATCTCCATCATCTCATTAAAGGTTGTTTGCCTATCTGCTGCTGATAAGGCTTCTCCAGTAAATACATGGTCAGATATCGTTAATATACAAAGAGCCTTTTTGCCAGCCCTAGCAGCATTCATATATAAAGCTGCTGCTTCCATCTCTACGGCCAGAACATTCATCTTCTTCCATAAGAAATTGGCTTCCTTGTTATCATCATAAAATGTGTCTGATGAGAGAATATTGCCCACAACAGTTTTATAATTTAATTTTTCTGCTGCTTCTACGGCTTTTCTTAATAATCCAAAATCAGCAATAGGGGCATATATTCCTGGCAACTTATACTGAGCTGCATAATTGGAGTTGGTTGATGCCCCCATACCAATTACAATATCCCTTAGTTTAATATCATCGGTAATTCCACCAGCTGAACCCACCCGTATGATATTATCAACATCATAAAAATTAAATAACTCATAGGAATATATACCCATGGATGGCATTCCCATTCCTCCACCCATTACAGATACTTTCTTTCCTTTATAGGTGCCAGTAAATCCCAGCATATTTCTAACCTGATTAAAACATATCACATCTTCAAGGTAAGTCTCAGCAATATATTTAGCTCTTAGAGGGTCTCCAGGCATAAGAACTGTCTTAGCTATCTGTCCCTCGGCCGCTTGATTATGGGGAGTTGGTATAACACTCATAATATTACCTCCTTTAGTAAGTTAAAGTGTATTCATATTTTAGCATGGTTACAAAGGTTTTTCCAGTAAAATGGGCTAATATAGTACTTTAAGCACTATATTAGCCTAATAATAAAGCTGCTCATCTATAAGACCAGTATAGCTATTGACCCTATACCAACCATAGGTTACAGTATGGCCAATTCCCTCTTCTAAATCATCTAAAACGAATTCATATAAATGATATAGGTAATGAATTTGGTCTTCTTCCAAACCTTCATAAACTAAATAATAGTCTCCTATTGGAAGTTTGTAATAATATTCTTCCCCAGTCTGGCCATAATAAACTTTTTCAAAATTGTCAGCATATATAGACTTTACTTTATCCAGCAACTCCATGGGAGATGTTGGGATATCTTTTGCAGTCTTTGGTACATCATCAACTTCATTGGTAAAATAAAAAGCGTCTAAGTACTTATCTAGATTATGTATTCTGTTATGCGTAATCACTGGTTTTAAAGTGATATCAACATTATATAATCTAGGGATAAAGTACAACAATAATGTAAACCATACTGCTATGCTTTTCATATCTTACCCCATTTCTATAAAGTCAGTCACTTTTAATGCTCTATAAGATACATTATAGCATTACTTGATTTTTTTTCCATATGAATCGTACAAGCTTAATCGACGGTATTTTATCCCTTCTTATCCGTAGTTTCCCCATGAAGCAAACTAGCCCTTTGAATAGCATCATTGCCAAAACGATTTCTAATCTGATCAATCGCCTTATCTAACTTCTTTTTCTTTAAATCATTTTGAAAAGAAAATATATCCAGCTGCTTCTCTTCATCCTCAGATATAACTTTACTGGTTTGTATCTCCAACTTTCTAATTGGTTCACCTTCCCATAGGTTATCAAACAGCTGACAGACTACATTATAGATATCATTGGTATTATGGGTAGGGCTAAGTAATGTCTTCTGGTGGGTTGTACGGCGAAAATTATTGTCTACAATCCCAACTGCTACCACATTTGCCATTTGTCCATCCTTTCGTAATCTAGCACTTACATTTTCAGCTAAGGATAGTAAAACAGTTTTTGCCGTAGCTTCATCTTCCACATCAAATGCTATGGTTGTAGAATTACCATACCCCTTATTCTTAACTTCATCATTAGATATAAGGGAGCTGTCAATGCCGTTGGCAAAATTATATATCATTTCACCATGTTTTTTTAAATGGGATTTTAATATATTTACATCTGTATTAGCTAGTTGTCCAATTGTATATATACCTAAAGTATGAAGCTTATTTACCGTTGCTTTTCCCACAAAAAACAGCTCACCTACAGGTAAGCCCCACATCTTTTCTTTTATCTCACTAGGATATAGGGTATGGACCCGATTAGGCTTTGTAAAATCTGAAGCCATTTTTGCCAGCAGTTTATTGGTGGAAATACCTATATTAACTGTAAAACCCAGTTCCTTGAAAATCCTATCCTTAATAGTATTAGCCGCCTGTAAGGGGGGACCAAACAACTCCTCAGTCCCTGTCATATCACAAAACGCCTCATCTACAGACACCTTTTCAATACAAGGGGAGTATTCCTCCAATATTTTAACAAAAGCTTCCGAGCATTCCTCATATAGCTTATGATTAGGTGGTACTATAGTTAAATTTGGACATTTTTTCAATGCAGATACAGTTGGTTCTCCAGTACGAATGCCATATTGTTTAGCTGGAAAAGACTTAGCTAGTATAACCCCATGCCTCCTATTGATATCTCCTCCCACGGCAGAGGGAATGTCCCTTAAGTCTATCACCTCATCACTGGCAGATAAAGAGGAAGCCTTTTTAAGACGATCTACTGCTTCCCAGCTTAAAAATGCCGAATTAACATCAATATGAAATATTACCTTATTCATATTAATAACCACGCCTTTCTTATAACTGGAACTGTGGAACAAACATAATATATTTTCCTATATAATAAGAAACTGTTATAGCCCTAAGGGGCATATAACAGTTCCACTTATGGCAGCTTATGTTAATATACATATCTGCACTATTCTAAACCCAGTAATTCTATACATCATCTTTCTGATCCCTATCTATATCTACATCTTTACTTATATCTTTATTAGATGTAGAGATAGCTTTTATACTTTGATTAGAATTAATATTTGTTATCTTAACTTTTCTATATATTTTCCTAGACACTAAAATAACAACTATTATAATGCCACCCCAGATAACCATATATGGTAGATTTACAATAAACCAGATAGTAAAATTCTTAATTCCTTCACCCAAATTGTACATTGTATCACTAAGACCATTCTGTATCCTATCAATGAAGGCAGCATCCCCTTCTTCAACTGGATTAATTCTCTTTACTTCCTGAATATTTAAAGTCACTGTACTATATTCCACCAAGTTATCGTAGGTTCTTAACTGGGATTCATAGGATTGCAGTTCATATCTGATAGAGCTTAATCTACTTTCCAAGGCAATAATATCCTCTAAGCTATCTTCCCTCTCCAGAAGTGCTAATAATCTCTCTTGCTCAATCTCTAAGGCTTTCTTATGGCTCTCAATATCGATATATCTAAGAGTTATATTCTCACTGGTTCTATCCTGACTAACTACATTGGCGGTATCTCCGACCACATTCATAAATTCGTCAAGTCTATCCTTGGGTATTCTTGCTACAATATTGCCATAACGGAGGTTTTCCTTATAAAAGCTATTGCCCCTGATGCTTGAACTTTCTACATAGCCCCCCAGTAGGTTAATCTGATTGTTTATAGTAACTATAAAATTGTCAAAATCCAGTGTTTCTACTCCCATAGTAACCCGGTAGATAATTTTATCATTACTATTAACATTAGAGGGACTAGCTAGGGCCGATCCATTTGTTCCACTTTCTTTTGTAGTCTCACCAGAATCTCTGTCGTAATAACTGGGGCTTCCAGAACTGCTATTTTGCTCCAAAGGAGCACTGTCTTTTTTCTGTGCAGAGCAGGCTGTAGCAATTATGGAAATCATCAGAAGTAAAATCAGTATTACTACCTTATTCCTCTTTTTCATACCTTCTCCCTTCATGCGCTACTTTTGCGCTCATATTATATTAATAGTTATCTAGTTCCTATCTATTATATAATAATTAGACGATTTCCATAATTTATTAGTTCCCTGTTCTAAAAAACAATCCAATTTTTATTTTACTACTGTTATCTTAATTAATGGCCCTCTTCCCGCTTTATTAGTTCCCCAAACTCGAATTACGGTACCTTCTTTTTGAGGTGGTATTTCTATTGAGAAGTTCCCATTCTTATCTATAGTTCCTTTGTAAACTTTCTTATTGATTTGGGCATATACCCTAGTCTGAGTCTTGGCTACCTCATCAGGTGCATTCTCAAAATCTGCATCAATCTCTTCCTTAACTTCCCCTTCATTATCCTCATTATCGGAAACAGGAGGTATATAATCTAACAGCTCAATCTTACCTGTAACTAGAGTATCTCCTTCTTTAACCTTATTTACATCAGGAGCATCTGGTGCAACCTTAACTAGCTTTGCAGTAAATACATCACTGGTTCCTGTGACATTGGTTGCTACTATAGTCAGCTCAGTTCCTGATATATCCCTGTCAGTTTCAAATGTATAGATATATCTATCATTTGCTTCATCATATTCATATTCGGAACTTACATATTTCTTTGATCCGATAGTTAGAACAACTTCGCAGTCCTGATTGGCAATTACTTGAACCTGCTTATCATTATTAGTTACCTCTTTAACAAGGCTTGGAATATCAGGTCTTCCTGGCAATACTTCAGTCTTACCAGCCAATAGAATTCTACCTTCTTCGAATCTAGACATCACATATATTTTTGCTCCTAGGGGCAGTTTTTCCTCTAACTTAAACTCAATTCTTCCTAATGAATTGGTTTCAGCTGTATATAGTTGATTAATAAATTCTGTCCCTTCTCCCTGGGCTATGGCAATATACACTTTACCACCATCTGTATATGTCCCTAAAATATAATTAGATTTTGTTGTTACCCTGTTAAGATTAATAATAACAGAGTTAGTTCTTACATAATCCTCAATATCTTTTACTACAACTTCTAATTGATAACTATTTCTAGCTTTTCCATCAATGCTCTCCGTTGCATATACAGTTAAAATCTGCCCAGCATATAGCTGTTCATCTAGATCTATACTGAATTTACCATCTATATCAGTTTTAGTCTTATAAATTTTATTATTTACCAGTAAAGTAATATCAAAAATTTCATTACCATTACCAGGAACATAGCCTTTAATGCCTTTCTCAATATTACTTACTTCGTATACCACTGGTGCATTAGGTCCTGCTTCTTCAACGGTCAAATTAACTGGCATACTTCGTCTTGATACATGGTCTAAATTATATACTTCCACTGCGCTTCCCGCATTAAGAGGAGGTATGAACATTATAAAATATCCGTTATCATAAATCTCTACTTTAGTTTCTACTATTTTTAGATATGGGTTATAAATCTCACTAGCATTAAGATATAGCTCCTTGCCACCCTGATCAGATACAAATACCTTATCACCACTGATTGCCACTACTGTTGCATCACTGTCATTGGTATTGCCAGTAATAAATCCAGTGGTATTTAGCACTGAATTTACCCTAGGTTGATTAGGTCCTGTTCTCTTAACTGTAACAGACACCCTCTCACTAAACAAACCTTTCTCTTCATCTTTAGCATATACCACCACTTCAGATCCAGAAGGCTGGCTAGGCAGAGGATATGAGTATTTTCCTGAAGATGGTACTGCTGTTTCATAAGTACCTGTTTCTGCTTCAATTACAATAGTTGTACCTGGCTCAGCTATACCACTGATTTTTGTTTTACGATTGGTATAGTTATCCACAGTGGGAGTACCCAATAATTCATCACTGATATTGTCTACATTAATCTGCAAGGAAGATCTGTTTCCATAATAATCCTCAGCATAAACTGTATATAAACCATTATCATGAACAGTAAAACTATTATTTTTTATATTATCGGCAAATATCCAGCCAGTGTATGAGCTATCATAGTCACCTTTTATATATTTTAGATACTTTATCTCAGACATATCAGTTGCATTGACAGCTATAGGATAATGGCTACCAGTTTTATCTGTTTTAGTCTGAGCCAATACTATATGGGGTGATATAGTATCTAGTCTAGTATCAGGATATGAGGCTACATAATAACGGTACTGATCAACTTCTCCTAAATACTCCTCATACCATGGTGTCTCTAGAACCAGGTCATGGGCATAATAAGGTGCCTTTACAATAAACTTGTAATCTCCCTGGAAATCCACTTTCCAGTTGTAATCTACATGGGGTAATATACTACCATTGGCAGATTTCATTTTAAGATATTTACCTAGAATAGACTGGCTCCTATTAAATCCTGCCAATACTACTTTTTTCTCAACTCCGGAGTTAGCCTCTGTTGGCTTGGTTATCTTATCCGTAGCCAATAGAAACACCATATCATCAGTAACTTTTTGTCCATTGTAAGTTATACTTTGAACACGATTATTATCGCTAATACGGTTACCCGATATATCATATCTTGGTTCTACGCTGGGATTTATCTCATACTCTATGCCATCAAATATATAAAAGTTACTCCAATCATTTAACCAGTCCTCACTTATAAGTGATTTCAGCTTGGTTTCTTTCATGAATTTAGACATAGTAGCATCTTTCCATACGGCAGTGTATGAGGTAGTTTCATAGGCACTGGCAGACCACTCTAACCATTCCTTTAATTCTTTCCCTGTAATTTCATATATATATAAATAATTGTTATATGGTTGCAATAAAGACAAATCTGATTCTGTGAATTTATCTACAATTTTAACATAGTCATCTATGGAATTTACACCAAAACTTGCATAGGTAGAGGCAGCTACAATCGGATAATTCTTGTATTGATCTGCTTTAGTATGAACATGCTTTAACACATAACTTATCTTGGAATCATTTAAAAGCTGTATAGCATAATTATCTCCCAACATTCCAAAATAGTTCTGAATTATCTGATCTTTATCTAATTCACCTATAATATCATTACTATACTCTAAAAGATGCTTTTCAAACTTTCCGAATAAACCTGCAATCTCTTTATTCTCCACAGTATTACTTGCTGTGATAAATTTTAGTTCACTACTACGATTAATGATTTCAACATTATTTCCTATAACCCTTAATGTTAAATCAACTACACCAATAGCTCTTCCACGGTCACCAGCCATAATTACATTCTTACCGTTGACCAAGTATGTTTTTTTATCTACATTGGGTAGACTGTAATATGGTGAAGTCATGTCTGTAGTAGGGAATAAATTATGCTCGTGGCCCGCTACAACCACATCAATCTCAGGTATTTTTGTTAAGGCATAGGCCACATTTTTAAAATTAGGTTCTGGATTCTCAGGGCCAAAACCGGTATGGGATACAGCTATGATAATATCGGCACCCATTTCCTTAAGTTTTGCTGCCTGTATCTTGGCATTCTCGACCATATCCTGAGTTTTTAAAATCCCACCATAACTATGGGTTTTGGATGTTAAAGTAGGTATAGTCTGTCCAATGATACCAATGGTAATCTCCACTGTATTACCTTCACTGGTAATCATATTTCTAGTTAATAACATATTTTCGAGAAATGGATGTTCTCCAGTCTTTGAATCTACCACATTGGATACCACAGTGATATCCCTAAGTCCAGATCCATTTAATTGATTAAGTAAATATTCATAACCATAATCAAATTCATGATTACCTAAAGTAATAGCATCATACCCCATCATCTTCATGGCTTTATAGATAGGTTGCACTTCGTCCCAATACTCAGAAAATATATATTCTGTAGTATAGTCAAAAAGAACATCACCAGTATCTACAGTAACTACATTTTCACTGGGTAATTCGCTTCTAATCTGCTCCATCATATAATAGAGTCTTGCTAATCCACCATTACTATAATCATTACCAGTCTCATAATCTTTGCTGTTTAGCTGCCCATGGATATCAGTGGTTCCTAATATCCTGACATTTACAGTTTCTAAACTCTTAGGTGCCGCTTTTGCCTTATCAAAATTACTTTGACATATTAAAGCTATACTGATCAGCGAAACCACAGTTGTGACAGCTGTTGTAATTAGTACTTTTAATCTCGTTCTCCTTCTTGCCATTCTTTCTCTCCTTGTCTGCAAAAAAGCAATATACTAACAACAGTATAAATGCTTATTTTACTACTTACCACATTATCACTTTTTTACATAATATATTCTTGGTTACCATTATTTCTTAACGCATACCATGCTAGCAAATAACTTAGGCAAAAGAATGGCAGATATATTAAGATTAGCTTACCATTTATTAATAATTGGTTTTAAAAGCTCCAAAAGTCGATCCGTTTGATCACATAGATATAGATATCCTATCAGGGCCTCAACTCCTGTTGCTATTCTATATTCCCCAATACTGGCATTTTTAGCAGATGTAACTGATTTTGCATTCCTTCCTCTTCTGAACACAGACATCTCTTCCTCTGTTAGCTGATCTTTAATTGAAAAATAAAGATCAGCTTGTGCAGATGCCTGCACAAGCTTACTTACTCTTTTATGAAGTGTATTAACCGGTGCATTACCGTTTTCTACTGCTATGGTACGGATTATAAGATCATAGATCGCATCCCCAATATAAGCTAAGGTCAGTGGTGAATACGAATGTATATCTACTTCTGGAATATTTAATTTTTCCCGTATATAGCTGGCAAATGCCAACTGTTTGAAATCATTACCTAAATCCTTTTCCATTTTACACCTTCTCTTGTATCCTCAAGCAGAATTCCCTTGTCCAGTAATATATTTCTTATTTGGTCAGCCTTAGCAAAATCCTTATTCTTTCTGGCTTCCTGTCTTTCCTCTATTAGTTTTTCTATTTCCTCGTCTAATATTTCCTCTTCACTTTCAGTTTTTATCCCTAAAATATCACACAGCATTTTGATACGATCATGAACATTTTTGACTAATTCTTTACTACTTTCGCTGTTGCAATTGGAATTTGCTAGTTTTACAATTTCAAAAATAGCTGCAATGGCATCAGCTGTATTAAAGTCATCCTCCATGGCCGCTTCATACTTTCTATGAAGCTCATCAACTTCTCTAATTAGGGCAAGTTCCTGCTCTCCCATGGGTGCCTCCGATAGATTACCATTCTCTATCAGATATTTTAACTGGCCTACACAATTAAGTATTCTCTCTAGGGAGTTCTTAGCCGCTTCCATTAAATCCCTACTAAAATTAATGGGACTTCTATAATGGGCATTGAGCATAAAGAAACGTAACACTTCTAAGGAATACTGCTGAGCTATATCCCTGACAGTAAAGAAGTTCCCCTCTGATTTTGACATCTTCTTATTGTCAATATTAAGGAAGGCATTGTGCATCCAATATCTAGCGAACTGCTTTCCATTACATGCTTCAGATTGGGCTATCTCATTCTCATGATGGGGGAATATTAAATCCTCTCCAACGGCATGGATATCTATCTCTTCCCCTAGATATTTATTACTCATAACTGAACATTCTATATGCCAACCGGGACGACCATCACCCCAAGGAGATGGCCAAGAAGGTTCTCCTTCTTTCTTGGGCTTCCATAATACAAAATCCATGGGATCTTCTTTTTCATCATCTACTGCAATACGGCTTCCAGCCTCTAAATCATCTATGTTCTTCTTTGATAATTTACCATATTCACTAAATTTTCTGGTTCTATAGAATACAGTACCATTTTTCTCATATGCATATCCTAATTCTATCAATTTACTGATCATTTCTATCATACCATCAATCTCTTCAGTAGCCTTAGGATGGACTGTGGCAACCTTATTATTTAAGGCTTCCATATCCTTTCGAAACTCCTTAATATAACGTTCAGATATTTCTGTAGCAGAAACCCCTTCCTCATTGGCCTTTTTTATAATCTTATCATCAACGTCAGTAAAGTTAGATACATATTTTACCTCATATCCTTTATATTCAAAATATCTTCTTACCGTATCAAATACTATTGTAGGCCTAGCATTACCAATATGAATATAATTGTATACTGTTGGACCACAGACATACATCCGAACCTTTCCTTCTTCAATTGGTATAAATTCTTCTTTACGTCTAGTTAAGGTATTGTATATTTTCATTGCCTTTCCTCCTATATTTACTATCATGATACCAAGTTATAATAGTTATTATCTAATCTTAATAAATAGCTTTGTCATACTAATATTTTAATTTCTTTATTATTTGCTTGTATTTTTGCCTTGTTATCTTATCTTCTTTATCTATATCTGTTTTAATATTTAATTTAATATTGACTATATATCATTATTTATTATCAGACAGTTCTTTAATTTTACTTTCTAACTCCTCAAACCTTTTATTTATCTTTTCTAACTCACCTTTTAGGCAATCATTTTCACTCTTTAATTTCTGCATAGCTTGCTGAACAGGATCTGGTAGATGCACCTGATCTAAATCTTCTCGAGGTATTTTAACATTGTCTCGCTTAACAACCCTACCAGGTACACCCACTACTGTGGAATTGGGGGGAACCTCTGTTAGTACAACAGAACCAGCTCCAATCTTAGAATTTTCACCTATAGTAAAGGACCCTAATACTTTAGCTCCTGCACTTATCATTACATTATTGCCAATGGTGGGATGACGTTTTCCTTGTTCCTTACCGGTACCACCAAGGGTTACTCCTTGATATAAGGTTACATTATCACCAATAATAGCCGTTTCACCTATGACAACTCCAATTCCATGGTCAATAAATAATCCTTTTCCAATAGTAGCACCAGGATGAATCTCTATGCCTGTTTTTCTAGCCGTTCTTTGAGAAAACCATCTGGCAAGAAAATACCGCTTTTTCTTATAAAGATAATGGGCTATACGATAACGTATAATCGCTTTAAAACTGGGATATAGAAATACCTCCATAGAAGATTTAATTGCAGGATCCCGCTCTTTAATTATCTCCATCTCATCTTTAATATATCTTATAATCCCCATGTTATTTCCCCCTTACACATAATATTATTTTATATGCTATACCCTAAGATAAACAGTGCGCATTCTGGAGGGCTGTTTTATTGTATAGGAAATTCCAAGTAATTTCCTATACAATAAAAAACCGCCTCTATTCATAGAGGCGGTTAGATACGCGGTTCCACTCTATTTATATCTAATCTATAGTACAGAAATACCAGATTAGATATATCTTAACGTAGATAACGGCTACTACCGTATCTGGCTAACCTAGATGGGTTCACCAGATCAGCTCCCGGATGCACTTCATTTATTATTCTGTAAGGAATGCTTTCAGCCGGTGACATTCCCTCTCTGATACAGTCCAATAAACTACTTTTCCGTTCATAGCTTTTATATTATATAATTTATTAAGTGGTGGGCTTTTCACACTAATAATATACTTTTCTATGGTCCATTTTATGCAAAGAAAAATACTTTGTCAACACCTATATAGATTAATTATCTTCTACATCATTATTAACTCTCCTACAGCCACCGCAGTTACCACAATCTCTAGATCCCATATTGGGGGTAACATCATATTGATAATTCATCATATTCTCCAATAAACACACGGCATTAGCAGCTATACCTTGCCCTTCACCAGTAAAGCCCAATCCTTCTTCAGTGGTGGCCTTAATATTAACTCTATCCTCTTCAATCCCCAAGGCTCTTGCAATATTACTTCTCATCTCGGGTAGATATGGGGCTAATTTTGGTTTCTGGGCAATAATAGTTGCATCGATATTCTCAATCATATACAACTTATTCTCTAGCAATTCCTTAACCCTAGTTAGAAGCTTAATACTAGATACATCTTTATATTCAGGATCTGTATCTGGAAAATGCTTACCAATGTCCCCTAGCCCTGCTGCACCTAATAAGGCATCCATAATCGCATGAACTAAAACATCAGCATCAGAGTGGCCCAGTAGTCCCTTCTCAAATGGAATATTTACGCCACCTATGATTAAATCCCGTTGCCACACCAATTTATGAACATCATATCCCGTTCCTATCCTCATATTGGTTTCCTTTCTATCTATGATTATATATTTCAATATTACAGCTTATTTAATTTACCAATTCACTTTTATTGTATCATACTTTTATTGTATCATACATAATAGGTTTATTCATTAATATCTTTTCTATATAGCAAAAAACCTATATCTATTGGTACTAGATATAGGTTTAATAGCGAAGGACGGATTTGAACCGCCGACACCACG
>JAAYPX010000113.1 GCA_012519565.1 Clostridiales bacterium
AGATTATGAGAATAGGAAGACATTCTTATTGAACCAACACATTGCTATTTGGGATGTGTTGAAAAGTTGTGATAGAGAAGGAAGCAGTGATTCAAAAATAATTAATCCTGTTTCTAATGATTTTGAACCCTTTTTCAACCAGTATCCTGGCATAAAAACGGTATTTTTTAATGGGAGTAAAGCAGAGGAGTTATTTATAAAATTGGTAATAGGAAAAATGTGTCTTAAAGAAGGTTTATTATTTTATAGGTTACCGTCTACCAGCCCGACAAATGCAATACGATTTAAAGATAAGTTAGAACAGTGGAAGGTTATTTTATCGTATTTAGGATTCATTGATAATAGCCAGTAAGCATTTATAATAATAGAACCTTATTTAAATCTAAAATAAATACGTTGCACTAACTAATGGTATAACGTAAAATATAGGTATACAGAAGGAGAGCATATTCTCTTATACGACCAGTATATACTGGAATAAAACGTGAGAGAGTATGCTTTTTTTGTATTTCAAATAATTGTTTAGGAGGTATGCAATGCTTTCATTTACTGATTTTTCTAATAAGATAATCACGGATTTAAATAAACGTTTTTCTGAAGTCATTATGGAGGGCAACCATCTAGTAGTAAAGTTTGGTCCTACGAGCATGTCTATACCATTCAATACTATGTACAAGGAGTATCAGTCAAGAAAGGATTATAGGGAAACTTTAAAATCATATAGTAGAATTTTTAATGATATTTTGAGCCAATATAAATTTAAAATTGATTATAAGAATGTTTATCCTATGCTTAAAAGCAGGAATTTTAGACAAAGAGAAAATAATATTCAATTTTACAGAGAACAGGCCTTTGCAGATATAGATACACTTTATGTTACAGATGCAGGGGAAGTGTTCAGATTTGTATTAAATAGCGATGATGTAGATTTTGAAAAGGTGAGAAAGAGGGCATGGGAAAACTTAAATAAGATAACAAACCCTTTAGTTAAATTGGATAAGATGCTTGATATATTCTGCCTTAAGTATTCTACAGATTATAATTCCACTTTATTACTAAGTACTACATTACAGAAGCAAATATATAAGAAAGTAGGGCAGGAGTATCTCTTTGCAATTCCTTCATCAACTACACTAATCGTAGCCAAATTGCGTCATGAATATATAAAAATTATAGAATCACTGATTATGATAGATAATGACCCGAATAAGGTTTCGAATAAAGTGTATCAGCATAAAGATGGAAAATTTGATATTGCATCTGTTTAACAGTATATTAAGAAGTAAAAGGAATAAGGGTTAAGTATAGTTTAAAGAATTGCAAGAATTTATTCCAATTCAACTAAAAGATTATGAGTTGAGACATGGTAAATTCTAATAATATACTAAGCATAGCAATATAGGAGAAAGGAGATATGGTAATATGAATAAGGTAATAATTGAATGTGCCGAATTGGTTGATAAATATGAATTAAATAGGGATAGCATCTTGAAACAGTTACAGTCTATGGAAATAGATAAAGGAATAGAGGATTTTATTATTGCATACAATGATGACTATCGGTATACTTTGATTGGTGAAATCAAGAGCAAACAGGTAGTTTTAACTAATATTGAAAAGGCTATTGCTTTTGAAAAGATGGATAATACGGATTTATACGAATTTATAAAAAAGGGACAAGGGAAATAGGAAAATTAGGACAAAAGAAAAGGCTTTGGGGATAAGGTTGCATGTCCTACAAAGCCTTGTTTTATTAGCATTTGGATATCTCGAATTTTATTTTCTCTAAAAAATTCCTTATGGTAGGAATATTGTTCAGCAGAAGTTTGTACTCACAAGGTTCTACTTTCTGCTGAATTTGATTTAGATACTGC
>JAAYPX010000114.1 GCA_012519565.1 Clostridiales bacterium
AACAGGGATTTTATGCTCTTTTTTAAGTAAGATTATAATGATTAATCCACAAAAATGAACTGTTTGCAACAATATGGTGAGTAAACCTTTAGTTTTATATCACCGTGAATAATTCAGGTTTAATATATAATTAATCAATTCAATTATTTATTTATCACTTTTATGCTTAATTTTTAATTATAAGTTAATTATATAAGATCAACCAACCTAAAATTATACTTTTAAACCAAATAATTATCTGCGTTTAGCGCTTGTTTCAATGCTTCTTTCTCCTCAGATGATAATTCTAAAAATGATTCTCCATTAATTATCTCTTTTAGATATACATAAGATCCTTCTCTACTACTATGAACTGAATTAATAATAAAACCATTATTATTTTTATTCAATAAAGCTAATACAAAACTTAATTTACCACCCATTTCTCTAAATGCGTCATATCTAATTATACCTATTTTTTTATATGTAGTCATTAAATCTTCATTAATATTTTCAATATCTACCTTAATATTTTTAATATTATCTTTTAATCCATCTATTTCTTTAAATCTGTTTATAATGGTTTGTTCTAAATTTTCTGCTTTTTCACCAGTCATAAACTTTTTATATTTCTTATTTAATTTGCTTTGTCTAATTAATATAATAAGTAACACAATTAAAATAATAACATTTAAAATCAATAAACCATATATGTAGTTCGCTTTTATAAATTCTATTATTTCATTAATGTCCATTATAGACTCCTCCGTACTGCAGATTTTCAGCTTATAAAGACTCAAAAAGTTCAATTATTCTTTCTAATTCTTCACCCGAATAATAGTCAATGACTATTTTTCCTTTATTGTTTTTGTTTCTTTGTATGGTTACTTTTGTTCCAATAACTTTTCTTATTCTTTCTTCTATATCCTTATATATAACATCATAATCTGTGGTTACCGCTATTTCTTCTTTAACCTGTTTAGCATTTAGTATTTTCTTTACTAGTTTTTCTGTGTCCCGGACACTCATTTTTTCATCAAAAACCTTACATGCAACTATATATTGATTTTCTTTGTCTTCAATAGAAAGAAGGGCTCTGGCATGTCCACTTGAAATCATATCATCTATTATCATCTGCTGAACTCTATGGTCTAACTTTAATAATCTTAAGGTATTGGTTACAGCAGTTCTACTTTTTGATATTTTCTCAGCTAATTCATCTTGCTTTAGATTGAATTCAGTAATTAATCTTTGATAAGCTTGTGCTTCTTCAATAGGATTTAAATCTTCCCGCTGTATATTTTCTATTAAAGCAATCTCCATAGTTTCCTGCTCTGTATAATCTTTAATTATAGCAGGAACTTTTTTAACCCCGGCTAATCTTGCAGCTCGCCATCTTCTCTCACCAGCAATTATTTCATAATATTTATCTTTTTTTTGAAGAATCAAGGGTTGAATAATCCCATATTGCTTAATTGAATCTGCCAACTCCATAAGTGTGTCTTCATCAAATCTTTTTCTGGGTTGGGATTTATTCGGTTCTATTTCATTTATATTAATAAATGTTTCACGTGAAACATTTTCTTCTTTTTTAGTTGAATTTTTCTTAGAATTCGAGCTTACCTTATCTAATTTTTCAGGTATCATACTATCTAGCCCTTTTCCAAGACCTTTTCTAACTGCCATACTTCCTCCTATCCAACTTATACACTAATGAATACAACAGTATAAATAAACTTTATAAAATCTATTAGATACATACTTAATTTTTTTTAATCTAAACATAGATATAACTTGCAAATTATAAATAACTTTAATAATATTATAAGTTAGTTTATTCTTATAGTTTATTATTATAAATCAAAGTCTAAGTTACTTCTTTCAATTACTTCCCAAGCCAATTGTCTATATCCTTCAGCGCCAGCTGATCTAGAATCATAAATATTTATCGGTAAGCCATGGCTGGGAGCCTCAGCCAATCTAACATTCCTAGGTATAATAGTCTTATAGATGTTCTGTTTTAAATTTTGCTTAACATTTTCAACCACTTGCAACGATAAATTGGTTCTTGCATCATACATAGTAAAGACTACACCCTCTATTTCAAGATTAGGATTTAGCCTTTCCCTTACTAAATTAATAGTATGAATCAATTGTGTCAAACCCTCTAAAGCATAAAATTCACATTGTATAGGAACTAAAACCGTATTTGCAGTAGTCATTGCATTAACAGTAAGAGTATTTAATGAAGGCGGACAATCTATAATAATATAATCATATTGGTCTTTTATAGGGTTTATATGCTTCTGCAATATGTACTCTCTATCTTCTATGCCTATTAGCTCAATTTCAGCACCGGCTAAATTCACATTTGATGGTAATAAGTCAAGATTATCGTAAATATCTTCCAATAAACATTCTTCAAGAGTACATTCACCAATCATTAATTGATATATAGTGTTATAAATATTATTTTTATCAACACCTAGACCACTGGTTGTATTTCCTTGGGGATCAATATCAATGGTCAATACTTTCTTATTCATTTCAGCAAGGCAAGCTGATAGATTTATTGAAGTTGTTGTTTTACCAACTCCTCCTTTTTGGTTAGCAATTGCTATAATTCTGGCCAAATAAAACACCACCTTTCTTTTGTTTTGATATAAATTATAATAATAACAGTATTATATAAAATAATTAAAATAAATTTAGAGTTTTATCTAAATATCTCACACAAATTTACTAAAAAACATTATAGCATTATTTCAGTAGTATATCTATAGATATTCTTTAAAAAAATAATGTTTCACGTGAAACATTATTTTTTGTGACTATATTACTATAAAACATCATATTTTGACAAGCTTCCAGTCTCACTTAATCTTCCTTACTTCAATACAATAAGAAAGACAGGTTATGCCTTAACGTCAGTCAGTTTAGAGTAAGTTATTTTCTATTATGACCTTATTAATCTATACCTGTCTTTCATTATGTATTCAATTCAAGTTAAAATTTTGCTATAACATTTCCATATCTTATAATAATAGGTTAATATTATAGATGTCTTAATATACTCTTGATAATAATTTATCTTATCTTATCTATTATACTAATTTTAATATGTAATAATTATTATGTAACTTTGCATTTTTATTATTTATTATATTTATACTATTTTATATTATATATTATTATAAAATCAAGTAATTTCCTGCTCTATTATACTATAAATTTAGTATATTATTTAATCTAATATGTATCTTTCTGTTATCTATTATTTATATCTTAATAGATTTCTACAATATTATTTCTTATAGCATAGACTGCTGCTTGTGTACGATCAGATACATTTATTTTTTTAAATATATTAGAAACATGATTTTTGACAGTCTTCTCACTTATTGATAACATATAGGCTATTTCTTTATTAAATAGTCCTTCCGCTAATAGTTTTAAAACTTCAATTTCTCTTTTTGTTAAAACATCTTCAGATTTATTACCGGAGATTCTTCTCTCACCAAGATATTCATTTAATAAAGGAGTTAACTCTGGTTGTATATAGGATTCTCCATTATAAATATCATATATAGCCTTTTTAAGTACAGCAGATTCTGAATCTTTAAGTACATAGCCATCCACTCCAATGTCAATGGCCTGTGCCAAATAATCAATTTCATTGTGAATTGTTAATATACATACCTTAACCTTACTCTTCTTTTTCTTCAAATACTTTAGTACTTGTAATCCATTCATATTAGGCATATTGATATCTAATAACAGAACGTCAGTTTGTTCTGATTTTATCATGTCTAAACATTGTACGCCATTATCAGCTTCTGCAACAACTGAAATATCTCCATCTAACTCCAGTAATTGCTTAATCCCCTCCCTTACCATAAGATGATCGTCAGCTATCATTATTTTAATTAGATTCTTCATTTGTATCCCACCCGTATATTTTAGTAGGTACTTTAACTGTAATTATTGTACCCCCATTTATTTTAGAATCAATATTTAATGATCCACTTAAGAGAT
The DNA here is from genome assembly GCA_012519565.1 of Clostridiales bacterium. Taxonomy (GTDB): domain Bacteria; phylum Bacillota; class Clostridia; order Lachnospirales; family Lachnospiraceae; genus Mobilitalea. The sequence goes on from JAAYPX010000114.1 coordinate 4,015, forward strand.
ATATTCTTTCTTTCATAATTGGTATACCAAATCCGAATTTTCCATCAAATTTTTGATCTAAAATATTACAGTCAAATCCTATACCATTATCTTTAATCACTACTGTAATTTCACTATCTTCAAAGTTAAAATCTATTTCTATACTATTTGCTTTAGCATGTTTTATAATATTATTACATGCTTCTTGTATAACTCTAAATAAAGTCAGTCTTATAACTGGCAGAATATCATCTCTTTCTTCATTGCTTCTTACAGTAGTTTTTATATCGTTATTAACCATTATTTGCTTAGCCAGTTGCCTGACTGTTACAACTAAACCTAAATCTGATAAACTCATGGGTTTCAAATCATATATAATCTCACGCATCTCGTTAATAATAATTTTTATTGTATGAGTCATAGAAGCTAGTTCTAATTTTGCACGGATAATATCGATATCTAACAATTTGATACACAGCTCTGTCTTATGAATTATACTGGTTAAATTCTGGACAGTAGAATCATGTAGTTCTCTGGCGATTCTCTGTCTTTCATCTTCTTGAGTTTCCAACACCTTTAAACCTATGAAAGAATGCTTCCTATCTGCTTGATAAGAATAAACATTATTATCAGACTCATTTAAAAACAGATCAAAATATTGATAACACTCTTTATACTTATTAATCTCCATAATCTTAACTTCATTAGAATCGGAAATCATATTAATCTCTGATTTTATATCTTCAATTATCTTTCTTATCTCATCTATATCCTTCTTTAGCTTGTTATTAGCAGAAAACAAAACTGAAGTATCTTTCATCTCCATTTCTAAACGGCCTAGTTGAAGTTCTTTTTCTTTTAGATCTTTATGTAACTCTTTAATTAATAGCATGTTGGCATTATAATCATCTTCCATAGATAAAGTTGCTGCTTTTAAAAATTGGCTCAGCTCTTTCCCATGCTCCAATGAATAAAGTTGTCTATTATCTTTCAATAAAAATCTATCATTCATTTTGAGCTTCCTTTCTTCAAGATTATTTTATCTAAAATCATATCTTAATAATAGCTTCGCCTATAATAAATTATATTACTTTACTATAAATCAAATTTCAAATTAAGTAATATCTATAATAATTTTAGATATATAATCCCTTACTTAATGGTCGCAAAGCTTATATGCAAATTTTTCTACTTATAGTATAACAACATTCTATAACAAATTTCAATTTTTTTAAAGGTTTTTTTACAATTTTCGATATAAAAAGCTCGTATAGATATTTATCACTTTTCACAATAATAATCTATACGAGCTTTTATCTTGCTTCTTACATACATTTTCTTGTATTTTTTTCCTTATATAGGACCATCTTTTTATATTCCTTATTGAAATTTTTACTTTCATTATCAATAGAAGTAAATCCAATTTTTTCAAAAAATCTTCTACAGTTTATTGGCGTATTTACATAAGCTATAGGGATATTCTTTTCAAAGGCTTTATTCACCAGCATACGAACCACTAAGTCTCCATATCCCTTCCCCCTAAAATCCTTTATAACAGCTACATGACTTATTAATCCGTGATCAGCTTCAATTATTATCCTTCCACCGGCAACTGGATACTTCTTATTATTGTCATTCTCATAGATTACCACATGTAATGCTTTTTCATCTAAACCATCACATATCATATCTTCTTTTATCTTTAATTCTTCTATAAAAACCTTATACCTTATGTTATTAATATCAGACATATCATTATCTGGAGTAATAAATTTCCCCTCTATAAGCATTATATATATCCCCCCTACACTTATAATAATATTTTACAAAGGATTTCGACTTGGTTTTCCTGCACTTCTGGGATATTTCTTTGGAGTACTATTAATCTTTTTCATAACAACAAGCGTTCTTTCAATATCAGAACTGGGTAATGTAAAGTTTTCAATTCTAGATATCTCCGCTCCTAAAATATTAAGGGCTCTTTTAGAAGTCTCTACCTCTTCTGCTATCATTCCAGATTTATAGGATATGAAAAAGCCACCCTTTTTAACAAAGGGCAGACAATATTCAGATAAGACAGGAAGTTTTGCCACTGCTCTAGATACACATATATCAAAGTTTTCTCTATAACTGCCATCACTTCCAAAATCCTCTGCCCTTCCATGCAAGGTTTTTATATATTTTAAGTCTAATTTATTAATTACTTCATCCAAAAATGTTATTCTTTTATTTAATGAATCTAAAAGTATAACATCCAATTCTGGATACATTATTTTTAAAGGTATACCAGGAAACCCTGCCCCAGTTCCTATATCAATCAATTTTTCATTACTTGGTATCATTACTTTAACCATAGACAGACTATCTATAAAATGTTTTTTTAAGACTTCATCAAAATCTGTTATTGCAGTAAGATTCATTTTTTGATTCCACTCAATTAATAAATCAAAGTAATTCATAAATTGATCTATTTGCTTCTCACTTATTGTTATAGATAAGTCTTTTAACCCCTCTTCAAACTGCCTAAGTCCCGCTAACTTATTATCATCCATAGAGAATAAATTCTCCTTCCATAGGTTTTATACTTATATAATTTCTCCCCTATTATTTAATTAGATGTAGAGGATTTATGGTCAACTGTAACATTATTTTTATGATTCATCTGTGTTAAATAAATTAATAATACTGATATATCTGCCGGTGATACACCTGATATTCTGGATGCCTGTCCTATAGATGTAGGTCTAAACTTCATAAGTTTTTGTCTTGCCTCTATTCTAAGGCTGGTTACCTTATTATAGTCTAAATTATCAGGTATTCTTCTATTTTCTAACTTTTTAAATTGATCTACCTGTCTAAGCTGTCTCTTAATGTAACCGTCATACTTAATGTTAATGTTAATTTGTTCTATAACATCATCCTTAAGCTTAGGGCGGCCTTCATCTATCTCTTCAAGTATTTCATAGTTTAATTCTGTTCTGCGAATTAAATCTGCCAAAGTGGTAGCTGTATTAAGAGTTGCACTATTATGTTTAATAAGAAATTCCTGTACTTTACTGGAAGCACCCACTACAGTTTTTTCTAAACGTTCTATTTCATTTTTTATAGCTTCTTCCTTTTCTAATAATGCCTTGTATCTCTCCTCAGATATTAAACCTACCTCATAACCCTTCTTAGTTAATCTTAAATCTGCATTATCCTGTCTTAATAATAGGCGATATTCTGCCCTACTGGTCATCATACGATAAGGCTCATTAGTTTCTTTAGTAACTAGGTCATCTATTAGAACACCAATATATGCTTCTGAGCGATCAAGTATTAGTTGTTCTCTACCTAATAGTTTCATACTAGCATTTATACCTGCTATAAGCCCTTGAGCTGCCGCCTCTTCATATCCAGAACTGCCGTTAAATTGACCTCCACTAAAAAGTCCCTCCACATTCTTAAATTCCAAGGTGGGCTTTAATTGATTAGGATTAATACAATCATATTCTATTGCATAGCCATTTCTAACTATTTTGGCATTTTCCAATCCCTCAACTGAACGATACATCTTAAATTGTACATCTTCAGGCAAAGATGTTGACAAACCTGATATATACATCTCATTGGTATAAAGACCTTCTGGTTCTATAAATACTTGATGCCTATCTCTGTCTGCAAATCTCACTACCTTATCTTCAATAGAAGGACAATACCTTGCCCCTGTCCCCTTAATTTCACCGGAATACATAGGAGACCTATGAACATTTTCCCTTATTATCTCATGGGTATTGGGATTTGTATAGGTAAGCCAACATGATATCTGTTCTTTTGTCATATCTGCAGGATTTGTTGTAAATGAAAAAGGTACAACCTTTTCATCTCCTGGCTGTTCTATCATCTTTGTAAAATCTATAGATCTTTTATCTATCCTTGCTGGGGTACCTGTCTTAAATCTAAACATTTCTATACCAATAGATTTTAAGGAATTAGTAAGAAGGGTTGCGGCTTGAAGTCCATTAGGTCCAGTGTGATTAATTACATCTCCATATATACATCTGGCATTCAGGTAAGTTCCTGTACATAAAATCACAGCCTTGCAAGGATATATAGCCCCTGAAAATGTCTTAACCCCAGTAACCTTATTATCCTCTGTAAGAATTTCAACTATTTCAGCTTGTCTTAATGTTAAGTTTGGAGTGCTTTCCAAGACCATTCGCATTGTTCTTGAATACTCCTCTTTATCTGCCTGAGCTCTTAGGGAATGTACCGCTGGACCCTTGGATACATTAAGCATTTTAGATTGTATATAGGTCTTATCAATATTCTTACCCATTTCTCCACCAAGGGCATCTATTTCTCTAACTAAATGCCCCTTAGAAGTACCTCCAATATTAGGGTTACAAGGCATCAATGCTACACTATCCATACTAATTGTAAAAATTATTGTATTTAACGAAAGTCTGGCACAAGCCAATGCTGCTTCACAGCCAGCATGACCTGCTCCCACTACAACAACATCATAACTCTCATAAATATATGACATAACTTACCCCATTCCTTTTTTATAAAACAACTTACCATAATCCTATTAACATTAAAATCTTAAAAATAATATTTATAATCATTAGACATCTATTTACCCATGCAAAATTCTCTAAAAATAGTATCTATTAAATCATCATCCACATTCTCACCAATGATTCTTCCTAAGGCTTCATAAGCATTCATTAAATCTATAGAATAAAAGTCCTCAGGCATATCATCCAGGATGCTTTGCTTTACCATCTTAAGACTTTCCATAGTATCTAATAAAGCCGCCCTATGGCGTTCATTGGTTATATAAATATCATCGTTAAAGGATATCTCTCCACAGAAAAACATATCTTTAATTTGGTCAATCAATTTATCTATTCCATAATCCTCTATAACTGATGTATTAATAATAGGTTGCTCAGTTTCTTGACTAAGCATATCTTTAGTAACTTTAGATTCTAAATCTGATTTATTAAGCAATATAATAGCCTTCTTATTCTCAATTAACTTTAATATCTCTTTATCACTATCATCTAAATCAGTAGAAGAATCTACAACATATATAATCAAGTCAGCTTCCTTTGCATAACTTTTTGCCTTATCAACACCAATTTTCTCAACTAAATCTTCTGTATTTCTTATACCTGCCGTATCTACAATATTTAATGTGATACCAGCCAAATTAATAGTCTCCTCTAAGGTATCTCTAGTAGTACCTGCAATATCTGTTACAATAGCCCTATCTTCACCTAACAAAGCGTTAAGTAAGCTGGACTTGCCGGCATTGGGCTTGCCAAGTATTACTGTTTTTATTCCTTCCTTAATAATCCTACCATTCCTAGAATCTTCAATAAGTTTATCTATAACTTTAATTTCTGTCTCTACATGTTCTAGAAGTATTTCACTAAAACCATCTAAACTCATATGTTCTGGATCATCTAGGGCAGCCTCTATCATAGCTATATCTCTAATTATTATATCTCTTTGTTCTTGAATCCTCTTCTTTAGCTTACCCTGTAATTGATTTACAGAGTTCTTTAATGATAATTCATTCTTAGCATTAATAAGATCACATACAGCTTCTGCCTGAGATAGATCAATTCTTCCATTTAGAAAAGCTCTCTTAGTATATTCACCAGGTTCGGCTAATCTGGCACCATTTTTTAATACTACCTCTAAAACTCTTCTTGTTATAACAATACCACCATGACAATTTATTTCTACTGTATCTTCTTTAGTATAACTTAAAGGAGTGCGCATAATAGTTACCATAACTTCATCAATAACTTCATCCCCATCTACTATAAATCCATAATGTATTGTGTGGCTCTTTTCTTTTGATAAAATCTTCTTACCAGATTTCGATCGATAAATCCTATCAATAATTGAAAAGGTATCTGAACCACTTATACGGATTATGCTAATACCACCATTACTAAGGCCAGTTGCTATAGCTGCTATGGTATCTGTATTCATTTAACTCCCTCCTTCACTAAAGTAACTTTCAATCTTTTTATATAAAAAGGTGCCTAAAAGTAAATATAATACTTTTAAGACACCCCTTTATTCAAAATAATAGTTTAAAATTATTATTATTAAATAATAATTTATAATGTATTACTTACAGGATTATTCTTTTCTTTACTAGCTTTATACTCGTTGTAATCTTTTTTATAATCTCTGCTATAATCCCTATTACGATGTCCGTAATCACGACTACCCTTTTTAATGCTTATAACTACCTTACGGAAGGGTTCTTCACCTTCTGAATAAGTTTCCACATATTTATCATTCTGCAAAGCTGAATGTATTATCCTTCTCTCATAGGGATTCATAGGCTCTAAGAATACTGGTTTTCTTGTTTTCTTAACCTTAAAAGCTATATTTTTTGCAAGATTCTCCAGTGTTTCTTTTCTTCTGGCACGGTAATTTTCTGTGTCTAATTTAACCTTTATATAATTTTCACTGTTCTTATTTATAACCAAGCTAACTAAATATTGGAGTGAATCAAGAGTTTGTCCTCTCTTCCCAATCAAAACACCCATGTCATTGCCTTCTAAATTAATATCAAGACTCCCATTATCCTTATCAAAATACAAATCCAGATTTGCCTCAATCCCCATAGCACCAATTACATTATTTAAAAAATCCTTTGCTATATTTTCAGGGCTTTGTTTAAGCCTTACATTAATCTTAGCAGGCTTACTAAATATACCTAAAAATCCGCTAGATTCTTTTTCGATAATTTCGTACTCTAAATTATCAATTGTTGTACCTAGCTCTAACATAGCCTTAGTTAACGCTTCATCAACAGTTTTAGCAGTAAAACTTTTCCACTCCATCTAACTATTCCCCCTTTTAACTGGATCTGTTTTTCATAATATTGGCAATATCGGATATACTATTGGGCCTATTCTTGCTATTATCCTTATCATCTTCATTATCATTAGTATATTTATTATTTACTTGGTTAACTTGATTATATTTTTTGTCTAAAGTTTCCAAAGACTTTGTTTGTTTCTTAGCCAATTCATGTAATGAACTTCCAGAATCTATACTATCCATCCGTTTCTTTCGCTTACTAGCTTTCTTAACATTGGCTTCAATTAATTCATCTAGCTCAATCTTCTCCATATACTTATTTACAAAGAAATATTGAATTATAGTGAAAAAACTGTTTGAGATCCAGTATAAACCAACACCTATAGGTAATGCTACTGCAAAAACACCAGACATTATTGGCATAACCACACTCATTGATGACATAGCAGATGCAGTGGGATTATCTTTGTTATTATTATTATTATTATTTGCGCTAATCTGCTTGGAGTTAATAAATTGAAGTACCATAGCTAAAATAGGAATAATAATTCCAGGGAATCTCCATCCAGGTACGTTAGTTATATTTAAACCAAATAACCCATTAACTTTCTTTATGCTCTCAAATGTTGTTTGTAAAATTGTGTCTACAGAAGGGAATTGTGCTATTAATTGTTCCCAATGGCTTGTCTGCATCTTAGCTAAAATATCAATCAAATGATTATTGTTGATTACATTCTCTGATACTTCGGAAAAATTATTTATATTAATATTTACTTGTCCAGCTAATTCTGTAAGTACTGGAATATAATAAGATGAACCAGTAGTTTTAATAGCTTCAGCTGCTGTCTCATATAAGTCTTTTACCTGATTTACATAGGCTGGAATATTATTAATAACACCATATAAAGCAAACATTATTGGTAAAGTTAATAACATTGGTAGACATCCTGAAGTTGGACTAGCTCCATATTTATCATATATTGCTTGTGTCTCCAGTCGTTGTTTTCTTAAGGAAGCCTCATCCCTTTTCCCTTTATATTTCTCATTGATTTTCTGTAATTCAGGATTCATTACTGAAGAAAGTTTAGTAAATTTCTGTTGTTTTATAGTTAACGGTAGCATTAATAATTTCGCAATCATAGTAAATATAACAATTGATAATGCTATATTTTCAATTCCAAATAAAGAAAAAAACTCATAAATCCAATTCATTATTAAACCAAGTAAAGATGTTATCGGACTTAATAATCCACTACTTTTAGTCATCATCGTAACAAACAATTTCTTCTTCCTCCTTAGAGCCACTTTCTCTAAATAATTTTAATTCTATTATGGTACCGGATCATATCCCCCTCTGTGGAAGGGATGGCATCTTACAATTCTTCTTATAAACAAATAAGTTCCCTTTAATGCCCCGTATTTCTCAATCGCTTCGATTGCATATGAAGAACAAGTAGGTACATATATGCAAGTGGATGTTCTCTTTAGAGGAGAAATGTAGTTTCGATATATGTTAATTGTAGATAACAAAATTTTTTTAATTATCATTTAAATACCCCTACTTTTCTTATCTCTATATAATTAGCAACTATCTTATTAATTCCAAATTCTATGGAGCTTCATTAGATGTAATAATGCACTTTCGATTTCTTTATAACTTTTATCCTTTGCATTTGTTCTTGCAACCACAACAATATCCAATCCATTAAAAAGCCTATCTTCGGATAATCGATAGCTTTCTCTAATCAATCTTGTTATCCTATGCCGGATAACACTATTTCCAACTTTTTTACTAACTGATATTCCAAGTCTATTCTTATCTGTCCTATTCTCAATAATGTACATAATTAAATATTTATTCGCATATGACTTACCATTTTTATATACATTTCTAAAATCACTATTCTTTTTTATGGATTCTGTTTTTTTCATCCTAACAAACATGCCTTTCTAACAGCCTGCATATTGGCCACAGGCATAAATTATTACGAATAAATCCAGGAAATAAAGATTCTTTTTTCCAATTATACATATACATCCGATAATTTATAGATAGAAGAAAAGGTCACAAAAATGCGACCTATGCAGATAATACTTTTCTTCCTTTGGCTCTTCTAGCAGATAATACTTTTCTACCACCTGCAGTTCTCATTCTAGCTCTAAAACCATGAACTCTTGCTCTAGCTCTCTTTTTTGGTTGGAATGTCATCTTCATTATAAGCACCTCCTTTAAAACTGTACTACCTTATATGGTAATTAAGCGAACTATCTTCTATTATCTATAATTTTTGGAATACCATGTTTATTATATGCGTTCAACCAATTCTCGTCAAGTAAATATTTTTACACTTTTACAAATGAAAATTTTAGTATAATATTATAACTATTATTATCAAAACCGTGTTTCTACCTATTAATAAAGGATATTTATATTGTTGTTGTGGAAGAATCTTAGATTCTTGTGGATAATTTGTTAATCTAATAATGATTTTTATTTAGATTCTTAGATTCTATACACATTTTTAAGATGTTCATAATGTTATTATAAATGTCAACTACTCCACAATTATGCAAAATATTATCTTCTATAAGATAAAGAATGCCATATTAACCATTGAAAAATTATAGAAATTGTTATAATATATATTTATGTGAGTATATCTATGGAGGCTATAATGAAAAGTTTATTTGAATCAAAATGGGATGAAATTTTAAAATATTTAGTAACTGAATATGGTATAACAGAGGTATCATATAATACCTGGTTACGCCCGCTCAGAGTTTATGATGTAGTTGATAATACGGTTACAGTAATTATTAATGATGAGCGTATCGGACCTCCAAGTATAAACATAATACGTAATAAATATGAACTTCTTTTAAAAGTTTCCATTGAAGAAATTATGAATGAACCATATGAACTGAACTTTGTTCTAGCCAGTCAGATGAGTTCTTTAGAGAGTAAGAAAATAGAAACAGCATTAAATAGTAAGAAGAAATACAGTGATCATAGTTTTCTTAATCCCCGATATACTTTTGATACCTTTGTCGTAGGAGGAAACAATGAGTTCGCTAGGGCTGCAGCCTTAGCTGTTGCTGAGAATCCAGGTGAAATTTATAATCCACTTTTTATATATGGTGGTGTTGGATTAGGGAAGACTCACTTAATGCACTCTATCGCTCATTTTGTTTTGGATCAATCTCCAGATACAAAAGTATTATATGTAACTAGCGAGAAATTTACCAATGAATTGATTGATGCCATTCAAAGAAAAACTACTAATCAATTCAGAGAAAAATATAGAAGCATAGATATTCTATTAATAGACGATATTCAGTTTATAATAGGTAAGGAAAGTACTCAGGAAGAATTTTTCCATACATTTAATACATTACACGAATCTAAAAAACAGATTATTATATCCAGTGATCGTCCTCCCAAAGAAATGCTTACATTAGAGGACAGGCTTCGTTCCCGTTTCGAACATGGCCTTATGGCTGACATTCAATCCCCTGATTATGAAACAAGAATGGCTATTCTTAAGAAGAAGGAAGAACTGGATGGTTATAAGATTGATGAAGAGGTTTTAAAATATATTGCTACTAATATAAAATCTAATATTCGTGAACTAGAAGGCGCTTTAACTAAAATAGTAGCCTTTTCTCGATTAAAGAAAAGAGAGCTAAATCTTGAACTAGCTGAAGAAGCCCTTCAAGATATTATATATCCTAATGAAAAGAAGATTATTACTCCTGAGTTAATCGTTGATATTGTAGCAGAGCATTTTAACATAACCTCAGCTGAAATATACTCTAAGGATAAAAGTAGGAATATATCTTATCCTAGACAAATCGTTATGTATTTATGCCGTCGTTTAACTGATATGTCCGTAACTGACATTGGTAAAGTCCTTGGTGGTAGAGATCATTCCACTGTATTGCACGGAAATGATAAGATATCTAAAGATATGGAAAAAGATCCTACCCTTCATAATACTATTGACGTATTAATTAAAAAGATTAACCCTGACCAGTAAATAATTGCCATATTTATATTTATCAACTATTTGTGCATAAATATATTTTTGTACGTTGATTTTAAGTTGATAATTAGTTGAATTCCTGTCTATAATATTTTTGACATAATTTGTGTGTTAGTTAATGATTGTTTATCCACCTGTTATGATAGGTTATTTTACAAAGTTATCTTTGTCCTAAAACCTTGATTCTTAATGGGTTAAAGCTGATATCAACAAATTCACACCCCTTATTATTACTACTTCTAAGAATCTTTTATATATATATTTATTAATGCGAGAAGGGAGTTGTACACATTATGAAGATTGTTTGTGATAAATCAGATATATTAAATAGTGTTAATATAGTTTTAAAAGCTATTCCTGTTAAATCTACTATGCCAATTTTAGAATGCTTAATAATAGAGGCTAATGAGGATTATATTAAGTTAATAGCTAATGATATGGAACTAGGTATTGAAACCATAGTAAATGGAAATGTTATAGAAAAAGGATCCGTTGCTTTAAATGCAAAGATTTTTTCAGAGATTATAAGAAAGCTCCCTGAAAATGATGTACACATAACAACTGATCAAAATTATATGACAGAAATTATTTGCGAGAAGGCTAAGTTTCATATATCTGGTAGAACAAGCGAAGAATTCCCTTTTCTGCCCAAAATAGAAAAAGAGAATCCTGTTTTATTATCACAATTTACTTTAAAGGAAGTTATAAGGCAAACAGTATTTTCAATTTCTGATAATGATAGTAATAAAATCATGACTGGTGAATTGTTCGAAATAAAAGATAATGAGTTAAGAGTGGTATCATTAGATGGACATAGAATCTCCATTAGGAAAATACAGCTTAAAGATAGTTATGATGAAATAAAAGTTATTATTCCTGGTAAAACCCTAATTGAGATAAATAAGATTTTGTCTGGTGAAGTATCTTCAATGGTTAATATTTATTTTACAGACAAGCATGCTTTATTTGAATTTGATGAAACTGTTGTCCTAACCAGATTAATTGAAGGCGAATATTTTAGAATTGACCAGATGCTCTCCAGTGATTATGAAACAAAGGTAACAATTAATAAAAAAGAATTTCAAAGTAGTATAGAAAGAGCATCATTACTAATTCGTGAAACCGATAAGAAACCAATAGTATTAGACATACAGGATGATAAGTTTGAATTAAAAATTACCACAGCAATTGGATCTTTGAAAGAAGATATTGATGTCGAGAAGGAAGGTAAAGATATTATTATTGGCTTTAATCCTAAGTTTCTTTTGGATGCACTTCGTGTTATTGATGATGATACCGTTGATATATATCTTATTAATGCTAAGGCACCTTGTTTTATTAGAGATAAGGACCAATCCTATATTTATTTAATACTTCCTGTAAATATTAATATAAATGCTTAAATAAAAGTTGCCTATATGTGGTAGAATATATATATCTGTAATCTGAATAAAGTTACAGGTTAAGGTGAAAGGCATGGTGATAAGACCAAATGGCACATGAAATAAAATTAAGAGAAGACTATATTAAACTAGGCCAGGCGTTAAAAGCTGTTGGCTTAGTTGATTCTGGCGTTGAGGCAAAGGAAGTTATACTAAGTGGTTTGGTCAAAGTTAATGGGAACATTGAATACCAAAGAGGTAAAAAATTACATGAAGGTGATTTAGTAGAATATAAGAATGAAAGTATAAAAATTATTAATTAATTTTATCTTAAGATTCTTAACTAGAAAGAATTGTTGGTGTAAATATGATTGTAAAATCATTAGAATTACAGGATTATAGAAATTATAAAAATCTTAATATTCAGTTTCATAAAGGTACAAATATTCTATATGGCCAGAATGCACAGGGAAAAACAAACATCCTTGAAGCAATCTATCTTTGTGGTACAACAAAATCCCATAGGGGTAGTAAGGATAGGGAAATGATTAGTTTCCAAAAAGAAGAATCCCATATTCGGATTAATATAGAGAAGAATCAGATACCTCATCGTATAGATATCCATTTAAAAAAAAATAAATCAAAAGGCGTAGCTATAGATGGTATACCTATAAAAAAACAGGGAGAATTATTTGGTTTACTAAATCTTGTTTTTTTTTCACCAGAAGATCTTAATATAATTAAAAATGGTCCAGGGGATAGAAGAAGATTCTTAGATTTAGAGCTTTGTCAATTGGACAAAATATATATGCATAATTTAACAAATTATAATAGGACCTTAAGTCAAAGAAATAATTTATTAAAGCAAATTGTTTTTAACAGGGAATTAATGGATACACTATATATATGGGATATAAAACTGGTTGAATATGGAATAAAAGTAATAGAAACCAGAAAGAATTTTATTGATAGATTAAATGCACTGGTGAAAGAAATACATAAAAAAATTGCAGGTGGTAAAGAAGAATTAGAGATAATATATGAACCCAGTGTAAAGTATGAGGAATTTGAAAATAAATTAAAAAATAATATAGATAGAGACTTACATCTAAAAATGACTACCATAGGCCCCCATAGGGATGATATGTGTTTTATGTTAAATGGTGCTGATATTAGAAAATTCGGTTCTCAGGGTCAGCAAAGAACAGCTGCTTTATCTTTGAAATTATCAGAGATAGAATTGGTAAAAACAGTGATAAAGGATAATCCAGTATTACTCTTGGATGATGTATTGTCTGAGTTAGATAGACAGAGACAGACCCATCTCTTAAACAGTATAGGAGATATTCAAACCATGATAACTTGTACAGGATTGGAAGAGTTTGTTAACCATAGATTTAGCTATAATAAAATATTTCATGTGGTAGATGGAAGCGTCACCAGCCAAAATTAACATTTAGTAAACACATGTTACAGGAATTACAGTAGGAGGATAAACATGAGTGATATATACGGTGCAGATCAAATTCAAATATTGGAAGGATTAGAAGCGGTTAGAAAAAGACCAGGTATGTATATAGGGTCTACTTCTTCTAAAGGATTACATCATCTGGTATATGAAATTGTCGATAATGCAGTTGATGAAGCATTGGCAGGATTCTGCGATACCATTGATGTAACAATAAATGAAGATAACTCGATAACCGTAATTGATAACGGCCGTGGTATACCTGTAGGTATTAATCATAAAGCTGGTAAACCTGCAGTAGAGGTTGTTTTTACTGTCCTACATGCAGGAGGAAAATTTGGTGGCGGAGGATATAAGGTATCTGGTGGACTACATGGAGTTGGAGCATCAGTAGTTAATGCTTTATCTGAATGGTTGGAAGTTGAGATTTGTGTAGATGGAAAAAGATACTTCCAAAGATATGAAAGAGGTAAAGTTGTAAATGAATTAGAAGTGATTGGTGAAACCGACATAACAGGATCAAAAATAAGTTTTAAACCAGATGAAGAAATTTTTGAGGAAACTGTTTACGATTATAATATCCTAAAACAAAGACTTCGTGAGATGGCCTTTCTGACCAAGAATCTTAAAATAATATTAAGAGACAAAAGGGAAGTTCAGATCCAAGAGAGCCAGTTTCATTATGCTGGAGGTATAGTAGAATTTGTGGAATATCTTAATAAAAACAAGGATCCTCTATACCCAGAAATAATTTATTGTGAGGGAAATAGGGATAATGTTTATGTTGAGGTAGCCATGCAACATAACAGTACCTATAATGAAAATTGTTATAGTTTTGTAAATAATATAACCACTCCTGAGGGGGGAACCCATTTATCTGGTTTTAAGAATGCTCTTACAAAAACATTTAATGATTATGCCAGATCTCAAAAGTATCTTAAAGACAATGAGCAGAATTTATCAGGAGAGGATATAAGAGAAGGACTTACTGCAATTATTAGTATAAAAATAGCAGATCCTCAATTTGAGGGACAGACAAAACAAAAATTGGGCAATAGTGAGGCTAGGGGAGCCGTAGATAACATTGTAAGCGAGCAACTAACTTATTTTCTTGAGCAGAATCCAAATGTTGCAAAATTAATCTGTGAAAAAGCCATACTGGCCCAAAGAGCCAGGGATGCAGCTAGAAAGGCTAGGGAACTTACTAGGAGAAAGACAGCTCTAGATATATCTAGTCTTCCAGGAAAGTTGGCTGACTGTTCAGAAAAAGACCCCAGTAAATGTGAAATTTATATTGTCGAGGGAGATTCTGCCGGTGGATCTGCTAAAACAGCCCGCTCTAGAGCAACCCAAGCTATACTTCCTTTACGAGGTAAAATTCTTAATGTTGAGAAAGCTAGACTGGATAAAATATTAGCCAATAATGAAATAAGATCCATGATAACAGCTTTTGGTACTGGTATTCATGATGATTTTGATATTACAAAATTACGGTATGATAAAATTATTATAATGACTGATGCCGATGTAGATGGTGCCCATATAAGTACTTTGTTACTTACATTTTTCTATAGGTTTATGCCTGAATTAATAAAACAGGGCCATGTTTATTTGGCACAGCCTCCTCTGTATAAAGTCGAAAGAAATAGAATTGTTAGATATGCCTATAGTGATTGGGAATTAAATCAAATACTAGAGGAATTAGGAAGAGATGGTAATAATAAGATTCAAAGATATAAGGGGCTTGGAGAAATGGATGCAGAACAGCTATGGGATACAACAATGGATCCAGAAAAGAGAGTTCTTTTAAAGGTTACCATGAATGAGGATGCTACATCAGAATTGGATCTTACCTTTACAACATTGATGGGGGATAAGGTTGAACCTAGAAGGGAATTCATTGAATTAAATGCCAAAAATGTTAAGAATCTAGATATATAAAAAGCTAGAGATAAAATATATTGAGATATTGATATATAAAACTATAAAGTTATCGTTAGCAATGACTTTATACTATAGTTGATTTATAATTGTTTTGACAGGAAAACGGAGGAAAAGTAATGGATGATAATATCTTCGACAAGGTGCAGGAAGTAGATTTGCAAAAGACAATGGAAACATCTTATATAGATTATGCTATGTCCGTAATCGCATCCCGTGCTTTGCCCGATGTTAGGGACGGTCTAAAGCCTGTTCAACGAAGAATTTTATATGCCATGATAGAGTTAAATAATGGTCCTGACAAGCCACATCGTAAATGTGCCCGTATTGTCGGTGATACCATGGGTAAGTATCATCCCCATGGAGATAGTTCTATCTATGATGCATTAGTTAAATTAGCTCAGGATTTTTCCACTAGATATCCATTGATTGATGGTCATGGAAATTTCGGTTCGGTTGATGGTGATGGCGCTGCAGCCATGCGTTATACTGAAGCCAGATTAAGCAAGATATCAATGGAGATGCTATCTGATATTAATAAAGACACAGTGGATTTTGCACCTAACTTCGACGAAACAGAGAATGAACCTATGATTTTACCATCTAGATTCCCGAATCTATTGGTTAATGGAACCTCTGGTATAGCAGTTGGTATGGCAACTAATATACCTCCACATAATCTCACTGAAGTTATAAATGCTGTACTAAAAATTATTGATAATCAGATTGTTGAAGATAGAGAAACTGATATTGAAGAAGTAATGGAAATAATTAAAGGTCCTGATTTTCCTACAGGTGCAGAGATACTAGGTACAAGAGCAATAGAGGAAGCATATAGGACCGGTAGAGGGAAGATTCGTGTAAGGGCGGTAACAAATATAGAGCCTACGAACAATGGGAAAAATCGTATTATTGTTACTGAATTACCTTATATGGTTAATAAAGCTAGGCTAATTGAGAAGATTGCTGAACTGGTAAAAAGTAAAAGGATTGATGGTATTACTGAATTACGGGATGAATCTGACCGTACTGGTATGAGAATAGTAATTGAACTACGTAGAGATATCAATCCCAATGTAATGCTTAATCTTCTTTATAAGCATACTCAAATGCAAGATACATTTGGTGTCATCATGCTGGCTTTAGTTGATAAAGAACCGAAGGTCTTAAATTTACTTCAGATGCTACAGTATTATTTAAATCATCAAAAAGAAGTAGTAACTAGAAGAACTCAGTATGATTTAAATAGGGCAGAGGAAAGAGCTCATATATTAGAGGGGTTAATTAAGGCCTTAGATAGTATAGATGAGATTATTAAGTTAATACGTTCATCTAAAACTACTAACATTGCTAAAGAACGATTAATAGAGAGCTTTGGGTTTACCGATGCTCAAGCTCAAGCTATTGTAGATATGAGACTTCGCCAGTTAACTGGTCTGGAGAGGGAAAGATTAGAGACAGAATACGCTGAACTTATGATTAAGATTGCGGAGTATAAGGCTATCTTATCTGATGAGAAAAAATTATTAGGTGTAATAAAAGAAGAAATTACCCTTATAAGAAATAAATATGGGGATGATCGAAGAACCTCAATTGGATTTGATGAATATGACATATCTATGGAAGATCTTATACCCGATGAAAATACAGTTATAGCTATGACAAAGCTGGGATATATAAAGCGTATGACCATAGATAATTTTAAGAGTCAAAACCGCGGAGGTAAAGGAATTAAGGGAATGCAGACTATAGAGGATGATTTTATTGAAGAATTATTAATGACTTCAAATCATCAACATATATTATTCTTCACTAATAAAGGTAGAGTCTATAGATTGAATGCATACGAGATTCCAGAGGCGGGAAGAACAGCTAGAGGTACAGCTATTATCAATCTTCTACAGTTGATGCAGGAAGAAAAAATAACAGCGGTTATTCCTTTAAAAGAATTTAAGAAGGACAGATATCTATTTATGGCTACTAAAAATGGTATTGTTAAGAAGACACCATTAAAAGAATATGCCAATATAAGAAAAACTGGACTTATAGCCATTAATCTTAAGGACGATGATGAACTGATTGGTGTTAAGTCAACCAATAATAGTAAGAAAATCTTATTAGTTACTAAGAATGGAATGTGTATTAAATTTAATGAGACAGATGTAAGAGCCACAGGAAGAAAGTCCATGGGTGTAATAGGGATGAGTTTAACTGGCGATGACAAGGTAGTTGGAATGCAGTTAGATACCCAAGGAAAATATTTATTATGCGTATCTGAGAATGGTCTAGGTAAAAGAACAGAAATAGAAGAATTCACAGTACAACATAGAGGTGGAAAAGGAGTAAAATCTTATAAGATCTCCGATAAAACCGGCGATGTTGTAGGTGTGTTGGCTGTTGATGAAGATGATGAGATAATGATTATAACCAATGAAGGTACAATAATCAGGATAATGATCGACGATATTTCAATACTTGGCCGCTATACTTCAGGTGTAAAGTTAATAAATATGAATGAAGATGTTAAAGTGGCAAGCATAGCAAAAGTCCTAGAAGATAAACAAGATACAACCAGTGAAGAACTGATAGATAACCTTGGACAAGAATTAGAAGAAAATGACACAACTGATGAAGATGATAGCAAGGAAGATGAAGCTGACACTGATAATGGAAATATCTTTGATTAATATTATTAAGGATTTAAACAATTAAAGTCTTTGATAAATAGCAAATGGAGCAGGTATGAGAATTATTAGTACTGAAGAGATAACAAAAAATATAAAAGAAATGTGTATTGAGGCAAATTATAGACTATCATCAGATATGGAAAATAGTATTATAAGTGCTTTAGAAAACGAAGAATCTTCCCTGGGAAAACATATTTTAAGTCAGTTAAAGGAAAATATGGATATAGCCTCTGAAGAATCCATACCTATATGCCAGGATACAGGTATGGCAGTGGTGTTTATGAAAGTAGGGCAAGGGGTCTTAATTCAAGGGGGAAATCTTACAGAGGCTATTAATGAGGGAATTAAACAGGGATATGAGGAAGGTTATCTTAGAAAATCAGTTGTCTCAGACCCATTAATTAGAATTAATTCCAATGACAATACACCAGGCATAATCCACTATGATATAGTGCCTGGTGAAAATATTGAAATTACAGTGGCACCTAAAGGATTTGGCAGTGAAAATATGAGCCGAATTTATATGCTAAAACCTGCAGATGGAGAAGAAGGCGTAAAAAAAGCAGTGCTAGAGACTGTTGCTATGGCAGGGCCCAATGCCTGTCCCCCAATGATTATAGGAGTTGGAATAGGTGGTGACTTTGAAAAGTGCGCTCTCTTAGCCAAAAAAGCATTAACAAGAGATATAAATGTACCTGCCAAGGAGGAACATTTAAAAAGATTGGAAGAAGAACTACTTACCGAAATCAATCAACTTGGAATAGGTCCAGGCGGACTTGGAGGTAAAATAACAGCCTTGGGTGTTAATATAGAAACATATCCTACCCATATCGCTGGCTTACCTGTGGCAATAAATATTTGTTGTCATGTAAATCGTCATATTACTAGAGTTATATAAATTAGTTATATAAAATATTAAGATGGGGAATTTAATTTGGATAAGCATATTACTACACCATTAAATGAAGAGATTGTAAAAACATTATCAGTTGGAGAAAATGTATATATAACAGGCACTATATATACTGCCAGGGATGCAGCCCATAAAAGAATATATGAGATGTTAATCAGTGGTCAACAGTTTCCATTTAACCTATCTAATAATATTATTTATTATTTAGGTCCTACGCCAGCCAGGGAGGGACAGATAATAGGATCTGCAGGACCAACAACCAGCAGTAGAATGGATAAGTATACGCCCTTATTATTAGATCATGGATTAAAAGGTATGATAGGTAAGGGAAAAAGAAGTAAGGAAGTTATAGATTCAATGGTTAAAAATAAATCTGTATACTTTGCTGCGGTAGGAGGGGCCGGTGCCTTATTGTCAAAAAAAATTAAATCTTCAAAAGTAATTGCCTTTGATGATTTAGGGACAGAGGCTATAAGAGAATTATATGTAGAGGATTTTCCGGTGATTGTAGTAATAGATTCCCGAGGCAATAATCTTTATGAAATAGTTTCACAAAGTTGTTGACAAATATTAAAGCTTTTGATATACTAAGTTGTGCTTGTAAGAGATAATTAAATAATATTGAGCAAGTTCAGAATTTGGAGAAATACTCAAGAGGCTGAAGAGGCGCCCCTGCTAAGGGTGTAGGTCGGTCATACCGGCGCGAGGGTTCAAATCCCTCTTTCTCCGTAATATTACAGGTAAGTGATGTTGTGAATATATTTGCAACATCGCTTTTTTAACTCTTTAGCTGATGCCTGCTTATATAATAATTATAAAGTATGCAATGTAATCCTAGAGATAAGTAAAAGCAATTAACATCTTTGATATATTTGAATTATATACTAAGTATTATTTTATTCTATTGTAAGTATAAGTTATTGACTATTACTTATAAAGAATGAAAGTATAAGAATAAAATCGAAGAAATAAGTAAATTATAAATGTAAAATATAGTTTATAATTTAATTTTATCAGTTTTATGTATTTTTTCAAAAAATATAAAAAATTTAAACAAAAAGATATTGACAAATGTTTTGCCCTGTGATATTATTATTTTTGCTGACGCGCTAAAGAAAAGTCAGCAAGTTAAGAACCTTGATAACTAAACAGTGAAACAACCCTGAAAATTCTAAAAA
>JAAYPX010000115.1 GCA_012519565.1 Clostridiales bacterium
CAATGTATTAGATGAAGTGAAAGAAATCACAGATTTACCCCTTGAAGTATTACTAACCCATGGACATTTAGATCATTGTGGTGGAATGCTTTCCATTGATAGTTGCTACATGCACCCAGATGATGAAAGTATCGCTAGAGAGCATTATAATAAACCAGATATGATTAAATGGTATATAGAAACCCGTGTACCTGTAAGATTTCCTGGAGAAGGTCATGTTGAGGCGTTAACTGCTATGGTTTCTGATGAAGAACATCCATTTTTCAACTATAAACCAATTAAAGATGGTGATACTTGGGATTTAGGTGGACGTATCTTAGAAGCACTACACACTCCTGGCCACTCTGCTGGATCTGTATGTTATCTAGATAAGACAAATCGTATTCTCTTTAGTGGAGATACTGTAAATATAGGTATTATTATACTTAATAAACCAGAAGGCACAGAGAAGGAACTGGCAATCTATAGAGATAGTATAGCAAGAATTTGGTCTCGCCAAGAAGAGTTTGACAAGCTGGCAATAGGCCATGATGGCGGGCTAATTGATAAGGGCATCGTTAAGGATTACCTAGATCTTGCCAATGGTATTCTTGAAGGTTCTATTGTTGGCCAATATGAAGAAGTAGGAATACGTAAAGGGGTAGTTGCAAGACTGGGAGCTGCAGAACTTTGGTATCGTTGTGATGCTTAAATCTGATAATCATTCTGATAATCATAATTAAATTCAATAAAAATATCGTACCAAAAAGGTGATTAAACTTAAAAAGTATAATCACCTTTTTCTATCTTTAACTATCGGACTGTGTGTGAATATTCATTACCTCTATAATTGAAACTCATATTAATAGGCTCTGAAAAGATTATGATAATCAGCGTCAGGCATGTATATTAGCAAGTAAACTTATAATCGTTTCTTGATAGCCTGAATTATTTTACCCTGGATTTTAACACATCAAAACCCAGTATTCTAATTGCACTTTCTATTTTATCACTTGATACTTTATCCTCGTCAAAGTCTAGCTTGACTTTACTTGAGTTAAATAGTACCTTTACTGTATCTTTATCGACACCATCTAAACCTTTTAATGCTCCTTCAATCTTTTGCGTACATGACGGACATGTCAAAGTTTCTAATTGAATAGTTAATGATTTCATAATTAAACTCATTCCTTTCTATTATCTATATTTTTCTTCTTATTATTTTAGTTTATATTTTAATAATCTCATTCCATTTAGGATAACTGCTAATATACTGGCTTCATGTACTAGCATTCCTATGGACATATTCATCCATTCGCTAAATATCACACTGGCTAGTAATACTAATACTACTCCTACTGCTATTAGGATATTTTGCTTCATGTTTCTTGCTGTTGCCTTTACTAATCCTAGAGCATGGGGTAGACGGCTAAAATCCGAATTCATAAGCACTACATCCGAGGTCTCTATAGCTACGTCGGTTCCACTACCCATTGCTATTCCTATATTTGCCAGGGCCAGTGATGGACTATCATTTACTCCATCTCCTACGAAAGCTACGATTTGCCCTTCCTTCTCCATTAAGCTTGTTACATATTCAGATTTTTGCTCTGGTAACATATTACCATAGGCTTTAGTTAAGCCTAGTTCTTTACTTACTATATCTACTGTTCCTTGATTGTCTCCTGATAACATGATTAGATTCTTAACACCTAATTTCTTTAGTTTTTGTAGATCTTTTTTTACTCCTGAGCGGATTTGGTCTCTTACCCCCATTATTACTTTAAGCTGCCCATCTACTGCTGTAATGATTAGAGAGTTGCCAGCCTTTTCAAGCCTTGCTATATCTGATTTAGCCTTACTGCTTAATATTACCCTTTCTTTCTCCATTAGGGCTAAATTGCCAACTGCTACTCTGAGATTATTTACTCTTGCTACTATACCACCACCCTTAACTACTTCTGTATCAGCTACTGGCAAAAAGTCAGTTCTTCCCAATTCCTCTAGTACAGCCTTGGCCAATGGATGATCCGATTCCCTTTCTATACTTGCTAGATATCCCAGGGTTTCTTCAATATTGTCCCCATAATAAAGTTTTTCTGCTACTGTTGGGTTACCTACAGTTAAGGTACCTGTTTTATCAAAAATCATTGTATCAAGTCTACTGAAATCACTTATTACTTCACTACCTTTTAGTAGAACTCCATGGCGTGCTCCATTTCCTATTCCCGCTACATTGGATACTGGTACTCCTATAACTAATGCCCCTGGACATCCTAGCACCAGTATTGTGATAGCTAATTCTATGTCTTTTGAGAATATCCATATGATAAATGCTAAGATTAGTACAACTGGAGTATACCATTTTGAAAATCTGTCTATGAATCTTTCTGCTTCAGATTTGGAATCTTGAGCTTCCTCAACTAGTTCTATGATTTTCCCAAATGTTGTATCTTCTCCTACCCTGTCTGCAACTATCTGAATTGTTCCATTATCTAAGATTGTACCTGCATATACACTTGAGCCTTTTTCTTTTTTAACTGGTATAGACTCTCCTGTTATACTTGCTTCATTGACACTACCTTCCCCTAATAATACTGTTCCATCTACTGGGACTTTCGCTCCTGTTTTTACCAATAATATATCCCCTATAGCAACCTCATCTACTTCTACTTCTTCAAACTCTCCATTATCCATTTGTTTTAATGCACTTTCAGGTGCCATTTCAGTTAGTTCCTTTATTGCTGAGCGGGTCTGATTTAAGGTTCTTTGCTCTAAATATGCTCCGAATAGAAATAAGAATGTTACTATTGCAGCTTCTTCAAAATTTTGTATTAAAAATGCTCCGATTACTGCTATTGTTACTAATACATCAATACTTATTACTTTTACCCTTAAGGCTTGAAATGCCTGGATGGCTATTGGCGCAGCACCTAATATAGAAGCTATAACCAAGGCCCAATGGAATATACCAACATTTCCCATAGTCCATTTGCTAAGAAATGCCACAACTATCAATGCACCGCTTATTAATGCAATTTTATTTTTACTTTTTAAAATATATCTCTGCATCCTTACCCCTCCTGACTTATATTTTTTATCTAAACACTATTGTGCTTCATACCCTTAATCTAAATATCTATACAGTCCCCTTATTTTTTTATCTTTAGGTAAACACCACCTTCTATTCTTTACCTAGTTATGACTTATTATCTAATTTATAATTTTCTTGTTTCTTATAACTTTCTTGTTTGGAATTTTTACACGTTATGTATATATATTAAACATGATTTATCTAAAAGTATTTGACTCAAATCAAAATTATAAAAGTATTTGAGTATAACTTCTAGAAAATAAGCATAAAAAATAGCCATTATGATTTTAAAGACATAATGGCTATGTATATATTGATTTTTAATTAAGGTACCAGGTGGGTACAGGATTTTCCATATTGTTGTACCAGCTCAGAACATCCTTTGCTTGATTAAGCATAGTACTTACCTCCCTTTCTCCAAAGGGAATAGCCCACGGCACAGAACCAAGCATATTACTACTTATGTATAAGGCAAGCAGCTTCCAAAATTCAAGAGGTACTTCATTGTCAAAATACCCATTTACTAAGCCAGACGCAAATAAGGGTGATGCCTGAACACACCATACAATACGGTTAAACTCTTCCCAGGGATCACCATAATCATAGCGATCAAAATCTATTACTACTAATTTATTATTTTCAATCATCATATTACCAATATGATAATCGCCATGCTGAAAGCTTTGAGGCCTATTAGCTAGCAAATGCCGGTTAGCTTCTATGTAAGAGATTAGATACTCTGCCCCATCAAATTTAATAGGACATTCATTATACTTCTTGATTTTACCATTTATCTTAGTATTAAATCTATCCTCCCAATCAGGATAATTATCTGGAGCTGGTATCCTATGTATTATTTTAAGTATCTTACCTGCCTCAAGACCATAAGCGTATTGGTCGGTTTGGCTAAGATAAGGAATTAGATCTTCAGCATCCTTGCCCTCAACCCAAGTTTGTACTGTATATACCCCTTCTTCACAATGTCCTAACTCTACAGGTTTACAAATTGAAGCAGCAAGAGCCGCCAACTGTTGCTGAATACGGAACATCTCTTCATATTTATCACTTTTATCAATAGGAGCAATCCTTAACAAATATTTGGTACCACCAGCCCTTGTAGCACAATATTTTTTATCACCAGACCAACCTTTGTGGATTGCTTTTTTAGATATGAAATTTAGTTTTTCTATTGTTTTTATATCACTTTCCTTATATTCTTCCTTCAAATATTAGATTTCCTCCTTTCTTCATTAATTCTGCTAAAAGCTTATACTCATATCATCCCTTCTACAAGTTATCTAGTTACCACAGTTTTCTTGTAGATTAATAGTAGCAAAATTATTTTGATTATTCTAACAAGTGCTAATTGAATTCTGCTCAAATAATAGCTGACAGTAATATTATACTATTATTATAAAATATTGTAGACTTAAAAGTTATACCAATATTATATCAGTAAAATAACATCCCACAAGAAGAGCAATAAGGCAATTTCCATATATAATTGAGCTTTTCACAGATTGACATAACAAGGCCCAATTTTATAGTCTCGATGCTAACAAAGATCTATATATTAACCAGTTAAAGCAAGCTATTAGTGATGACAACAGTATTGAGGTCCAAGTTACTAAGTTTACAATTATTGATTTGGAAAATGGAGTGATTTATGGTTATACATTACCCTACAGAGCTTTTATGGACTTAAAAGATGATGGAAGCTTCTCATTTTCCAGTGGCGCAGCTGATAGTGGATTTGGCACTATGATATTCACAGAAGAAGGTTTCACTGTTGATAAGATAAGTTATAGTGAATCCAGTTACGATTCCGACAATAATCAAATCATTTCATATTATGTCAACCATGAGAGTGCAACAGAAGAGGAATTTTTCTCAGCTATTAATAAGCAAATCGAGAAGCCAGCTGTTACCTGGTATGATTTTAATGATGGAAATATAGAAACTCTGTTATCAGAATAAAATATTTTAATAGCTATATGGTAAAGCCGGATGAATATATATTCCTTAGATAGGGTTGTCTAATATAACAGCCCTATCTAAAAAAGCATCCTCTTACTTGGATAAATCGTAAGGATGCTAAATCGAACAATATTTTTATTTCTTATACTAATAAATAGCTACCGGCCCATAGGGACCTTCAATTATCTCAATTTTAGTTTCGAAGATATCTGTTAAAAGTTCTGCCTTCATAATCTCCTCTACTGTACCAAATGCAGCTATTTTCCCATCTTTCATAGCACAAATTCTATCGGAATATTTAGCTGCAAAATTAATATCATGAAGAACAGCCACAATAGTTCTTCCAAATTCGTTTGCTGCATGCCTTAAGTGTTCCATCATTTGAACAGAACGGGCAACATCAAGATTGTTCAATGGCTCATCTAGGAGTACATATTCTGTCTCCTGACATAAAACCATGGCCACATAAGCCCTTTGCCTTTGGCCGCCGGATAGCTCATCTAAATATCTAGTTTCCCAATCAGTTAAGCCTAAGAAATCAATGTATTTAGAAACAATTACTTCATCTTCCTTTGTTAATCTTCCCTTAGAATAAGGAAATCGCCCAAATCCAACTAATTGTCTAACAGTAAGTCTAGTTACAAAATGATTTTCTTGCCGTAGGATCGTTAAAACTTTCGCTAAATCTTCTGATTTTGATGCAGTGACATCCATATTTGCTACTTTAATTTGACCTTCATCCATATTTAAAAGTCTTCCGATCATTAGAAGTGTAGTAGACTTTCCAGCACCATTGGGTCCTATTAATGAAGTAAGTCCTGCTTTTGGTATTTCAATATCTAAAGGTCCGATTTTGACCTCATCACTATATGCCTTTTTAACATTAATAATATTTATCATAGAGTTCCCTTCCTTAGAATTACAATTAAAAATGTTATTCCACCAAACATTTCAATAATAACAGAAACTACACCTTGAGCATTGAATATATGGTACATAAAGAAGTATGCAGCCGTTATTATCAAAAATCCTATAGCAAGAGCCATTGGAAAAATATATCTATGATCATAAGTTTGCGCCGCTTGATAAGTCAAAGTTGCAACTAAAAATCCATAGAAAGTAAGGGGTCCAACCAAAGCCGTTGAAATCGACATCAAAACTGAAACTAATACAAGCATATAAATAGTGTTACTTTGATGTTTAAGCCCCAAAGAAGTGCTGACACCCTTGCCCAGAGACAATACATTTAATTTCTTTGAATTAACAATAATAAGTATTGCTGTAATTATTACAATCGGAATTGCAATGGCAAAATAATCAGAGTCTGCATTATTAACTGAACCAAATAACCTTGCCTGCAAAATATCAAACTCAGAAGGTGCAAGAAGTCTTCTCATAAAAGATGATAAAGATCTTAAACCGGTTCCTATAATAACGCCAACTAAAAGCATCAGTTGTAGATTTCCATATTTACCAGATAATAACCATCCATATAGTATCAAGCACAACAAAACCATAACAGCAACTTGAAATATAAATGATCCAATGCCTTCATATTTTATAAATGCAGTGGCTCCAAGAAAGAATATAGTACTGGTATGTATTGTACCATAAAGTGCCTCAAAGCCTAGCAGTGATGGTGTTATAACTTTATTATTTGTAATCGATTGGAAAGCAACTGTGGACAAACTCTGACATATGGCAGCGATAATCATTGCAGTAACAGCCACCATCCTTCTTCTAACAACCGGGATAAAAGAAGGAGAATTTATGGGAACTGGATTATTATAAACTAAAAGTCCATAGGCAGATAAAACTCCCAATACAATCAATGTAACCAGCAAGATCCAATAACGCCTTGCTTCTTTTTTAGAACGAAAGGCTCTAGCTGATCTATTTTTATTATGAAGGCTAGAATTAATTTTGAAATTATCTTCAATACTATATCCTATTTCGCTCATCTTAGCCTCCTCTGTCTCATTAAAATTATTATAAATACCACTGAACCTACTGTTCCAAGTATTAAAGAAACAGGCACTTCAAAAGGCATAATTATGGTCCGGGAAATTATATCGCAAAGTGTTAAGGTTCCCATTCCTATAACACATACCCAAGGCAAATTCCCCCTAAGATCGTCACCTCTATACATTGACACAATATTAGGAACAATTAAACCAAGAAAAGGTAGATTTCCAATAACAGCTGCAACAATTCCTACTGCTAATGAAATCAGACCAGTACCAAGGATGACTATTCTATTATAGTTCGCTCCCAGACTGGTTGCTACATCCTCTCCTAATCCAGCTAAAGTCAATCTGTCTGCGTAAATAAAAATTACAAAAGTTACAACTACAATTAGCCATAAGTATTCATATCTTCCAATTTGAATCTGGGCAAATGATCCTACAAACCACGCTTCAATATTCTGAGTCATCTGAAAAACAAGTCCAATAAATGTGGATATTGCAGAAATAACAGCTCCTAGCATAATACCAATTATAGGAACAATTAGTGATGAACGTAGTTTAACCCTTCGTAAGAACAAGAAGAACATCATAGTTCCTACAAAAGAAAATGCAATAGCCCCAGTCATTCTTTGAACTAAGGTTGGTGCAGGAAATAATAAGTAAACGAAAATAAGACCCAAACCTGCCCATTCAATGGTTCCAGTTGTAGTAGATTCAACTAGACGATTCTGTGTAAGCAATTGCATTACCAGCCCTGTCATAGACATAGCAGCTCCAGTAAGCATTAGCGAAACTGTTCTGGGAACGCGGGTTATAAAGAACATTGCAAGTCCATCCTCTTGTCCCAGGATATCATAAACTCCAGTAGTCAGTGAGATTATGCCTAATATAACAACAATTATGATTGCTAATATAAAAGGTTTTGTCCATAATTTTTTTTGATTATAACGTTGAGGCTGAGAATTCTCAGCCCCAGAAATAGTTCGCATTGTTTGTTCTCGCACTAGATTATACCCCTTCATCTTACTTAGCTAAGGAATTCGTTATATTTTCGAATAACTCTATATAAGTTTGTATTGATTCATTAGTGTAAGTATCATTTGGTGCATAAACTAAATTTCCTTCAGAAACAGCAGTTGTGTTTTGAAGTGCAGGTGAGTTATCAATAACGTCCTGTGCAGGAACTGCATCAGTTGTAGATGATACTGCTGCATCTCTATCTAATACAAAAATCCAATCTGGATTACTCTGTGCAATAGCTTCTACAGAAACATCGTCACCTTGATGATCAGATGAAGATCCGTCAACCTTTAATGCAGGTACCCATCCAAAGATCTCATACATAGGTCCCCATACACGGCCAGAACCAGGAGCTGAAAATCCTATGTTTCCACCAGATACAATAACACTCATAACAGTATCACTTCCATTGTATGCTGCCTTAGCATCTTCAATAGATTTATCGAATGCTGCCACTAATTGTTCAGCTTCTTCATTTTTATCAAATATCTTACCCAGTGCAATTGTAGAACTCTTAAGTCCATTTACTAAGTTCTCCCCAGGTGAAGCCGCTGCCTCGGAAACATCAAAGTTAAGGTCAATAACAGCTGCATTAGGAACTAATTTCTTAATATCATCATAGAACGTAGCAAATCTTTGACCGATAATTACTAAATCAGGATTAGCTGCAGCTAAGATTTCAAGATTTGGTTCACGATGGTTTCCAATATCTAATACAGAATCATCATTTATGTATGGTGAATCTGCAGGCATTACACCTTTAGGAACTGCCGCTAATTTTATTCCCCAATCAGATAGGGTTTCAAAAGTTCTGTTATCTAGGGCTACTACATTCTTAGGGTTTACAGGCACAACAACAGTTCCATGAACATCAGTGATTTCAACTGTTAAAGGTTCAGCGGGTGTATTTGTAGGCTCATTAATTTCCTTTGTATCATTTGCCTTATCACCAGTTCCCTGAGTATCTTTTATTTGATCATTAGTTTGAGGCTGACCAGTTTCATTGCTTGACTTGGTGCAAGCAGTAGACATTATAGCAAAGATAGCTATAAAAGTAGCTAATTTAAAAAAATTAAATCTTCTCATATATGTCTCCTTTTATGTAAGTAAAATTTTTAGTAAATTGACTGAATCAATATCTATTATCTACGTGTTTGCTAAATATTTATTCCACTACCTAGTATGCACTGCGTAGTACATATTATGTACTACGCATGGGTTCAACACTTAGCGTACTAAGCTACCCGTAGGGAAGTAACAACACAATGCTTTGCTTATTGATATTGATTATCAATTTCTTTTTTTATAAGTATAACAAGTTTTTATAAATTGTCAACACATAATTTATTTTTATTTTGTACAATTTAAACTACATATAAAGTCAGTCTATGTGCATGTTTTATAGTAAAAGGAAAAATCTATGGATATCAACAAGGCTAATCTAACTCTAGTTTTACTTGATTTTCTCTCTCATTATAAGTGTTGGTCGTAACTTGTGCTGGATTTTATGGGAAGACTATCTTATGAAACCATATTTTGATATTATTAGAAATAATGACAGATTTATAACATGTTTTGACTTACTTAGATCCCATTCTTATGAACTGAAAGATTAATAATACATTAACCCTAAAAGATATAACAGTATAAACTTATGACAGGGTACGGTAGCAACCCTTACCCTGTCATAGCAGTTGTTCTTATGTATGACTTACTTTCTATAACTTCAAATACCTCAAATTTTAAATACTTTTCCAGATTTTAATTAATTTTTATCTAATTAGCAACATGGCATTCCTGATATTTGTAAACAATTTGCCCATCTTTTATTACAAACTCTATATTTCGTAAATTAGATATGTTTTTCACGGGATTAGATTTTAAGATAACCAAATCTGCATATTTACCTTGATTAATACTTCCAATTTCATCGGATGCTCCCAAAAGTTCAGCAGCGTTTATTGTAGCAGTTCGAAGGGCATCATATTCATCCATTCCATATTTGACAAACAACTCAAGTTCTTTATACAGAAAACCATGAGGTACATATCCTGCGCCTCCCATACCTGCGTCAACCCCTGCTACAATTTTCACTCCCCATTTTATAGCGTTTTTAAAATTAATAGGAAAATACTCCTGCTGGTAATTAGGCATCTCTTCATAAAAACGTGTCCAGACTGGATCAGCTTTGGATTTTATAGCTTCCCTCATTTTCTCCAAACTTTTTTTCCCGATGGTATAGTAGGGTTCTGGGATAGCATCCATTATTTCTTCTCTTTCAAATAGCTCTGGGTTATCTATCAAGTCCACCCAATGATAAAATCAATCGAAATTGGTAATATGAATCTTATTAAAGAAATGTGCCACCGAAATATTGGAATTACTTTTATGTATCGAGAAGCCGTAAAAAAAGAAATCTCCCAGGGATATCTTAAAGAAATACCGATTAGTAATTTTAATATTAGCCATCCCTTTAGTTTTGTTTATTTGAAAAATTCTCTAGATAAATCTCAGATTGAATATTGGTTTGATAGAATAATCCAATTGAGGAATAGTTAACACAGGAGGGAGTTATACATAAGAGTGTAATAATGATAATTATTTCACGGATAAGTAAATGTTGCAATAAGTCCCATTCCATATAAAAAGATACCGTCCATTCTCAATTAATTTGAAAATGAACGGTATCCTTCCTTACCCTAGATTTATCAAGTTTATAAACTACAAATTAATCTCCAGTAATATTGGTGTGTGGTCCTGTCTCGGGCCAGAATCAATCATTTCAGATTTGATAACCTTATCTGCAATACGATCACTGACTAACCAATAATCTATTCTCCAGCCAGAATTATTGATTTTACTTGTTTTAGCCCGCTGAGCCCACCAGGTATAAACCCCTTCTACGTCACCATGTATATAACGGAAGGTATCTGTAAAACCTTTAGCCAATAGATTGGTGAAACCTTCCCGTTCCTCATCAGTAAAGCCAGCTGAACGACGATTACTTTTAGGATGAGCCAAATCTATTTCCTTATGTGCTACGTTAAAATCACCTGTTGCAATAACATATTTTTCTTTATCTAGATCGGCTAGATATTCTGCATATTTTATATCCCAAATCTGACGGTCTTCTAAACGGTCTAAACCATCCCCTGCATTGGGTGTATAAACTTGTGTTAAATAGAAATCTTCAAACTCCAATGTAATGATTCGCCCCTCTGAGTCCATGGTTCCTGGTGCCCCGATCGCAGGACAGGTAACTATTGGCTTTAAATTATTCTTATATAGGAACATGGTGCCTGCATAGCCCTTGCGAGCTGGTTCTACAGAGCTATTCCAAGCAATTTCATAATCCGGATATAAATCTGATAACATTTCTAAATGTTTTTTAGTAGGGCCATTACTTGATAACTTTGTTTCCTGAAATGCAATAACATCAGGGTCATGCTCTTTTATGGTCTTTAATACATTTTGAGATAATAAAGCCCTTGCTGAATCACCTGTTAATGCTGCATTTAATGAATCAATATTCCATGAAATAAACTTCAATGTTTTTCTCCTTTTCTGTAATTATCGTTAGTAGTGCCAAAGCATATATTAAGTTCATATAAGATTAAAAAGTTTTTATTAGTAAGTTTGTAAAAGTATAATCTCTTTAAGTGCATCGGAAGAGTCTATCTTTTTTTATCTTCTATAATAGGATGACTAATTATTATACTATAGTAAAAGTAGCAGTTTATCAATATAAATCTTCTTTGCCCTTGACTTTAACAAGCTCATCTGGCATAAGCCTAGCAAGTAAGAGTGAGGGCTTATTTATTGTATAGAAAATCCGAATGAATTTCCTATACAATAAATAAGAATGGAGCGACATTTTTGCCACCCCATTCTTTATTATTACTACCAATTACTACTATAACCTTTTACTGAAAAAACATCTAGTTTTCCTATTCCGTTTGCATCAGGCATTACCCCGATAAACTTGTATCCTTACCATTTCCTTCTGGATTAAGAAATTGCATTGGGGTAACTCCAAAGGTCTCCTTGAACATCTTGGTGAAATGGCTCTGGTCATAGAAACCTACTTCCAGAGCCACATCCGTAGCACTCATTCCATCTTCCAACAAACGCCTCGCCTCATTGACTCGAAGCATGATTTGCCATGAGTGAGGTGTGGTATTGAATCGTCTTCTAAACCTACGGATTAGGGTATAGCGATCCATCCCGGCCATGCAAGCCAATTCCTCTAAGGTAATATTGTCATTAAAACGAGCTCGAATTACTTCACATATTTCATCCAGCATTGGTTCTGAAGAGTCAAAATCTAACCACTCTACGTCTTGTACAAAAGCTTGAGAAAAAGCAGCTTCTGCAAGAAAGACGATATTTTCCTCTGCTAACTCGATATTCTCACAAGCCTGCTTAAAATATAGCTCTAGTGGATAGAATTCATCGTTTTGTAAATCTCGTATAGCGAAGGAAGGGATAGCCTTCACATCAAATCCTGCTGCTTGAATCCATGGAACAGTAATATGAAGCATATAAAAGCTCCATTCAGCTACACATTCTGGAATACATTGATGAACTACACCTGGAGCAATAACTACTAACTGCCCCTTGCGTATATTAAATTCCTCATTGACGAACCTAAAAAGACTTTCGCCTCCGGTCACCAAAGCAATAGAATATTCCTCATGTGTATGCTTGCGAAACGCATGGGACTGACCTTTGCAGTATTTTAAAAAATATCCTTTTTCTTCTGTACTACGATAATATCTTATAAAACCCATTTTGCTCTCCATTCCATTAAGCTCTATTAACGCAATAGTTTCAATTGACCACACAGCCTATTAATGATTTTCTTAGGTCCATAAATGCACACTCCCAAGTAATCTAATTCATCAACTGACTTCTGCATCATAGTTTGGGAGTATAACTCATAATGATGGCATTGCTGTGCAGTGGTATTGAACCCAATAACCTGTAGTTCCTTACCTTCTTCCATCGCTGTAACATATAAGGATTTTAAAGGGTCCCTGTCTGCAGCCAATATCGGAATAGGTACTGCTGTAATACCCTTGTGCATTAGACCATCGAAATCTATAATATCTGGGCCAATCAATTCAGCTACATGATTGCCCAAGCTCAATCCCAAAACAGCAGCAGTATTGGCAAGTAAACCCACTGGTAAGGCTTCATCAAGAACTATCACACATTTCAATCAAATCACCTCCATCTTTATTATAAAAAATGGATTGGTCCATGTATTGTAAAAAATTGAAATGCGGGAATACTTAATTAATGATTATATATTTACTGCCAATTTTAGTCAATCCCAGTTTTAGCAAATATGTTTTAACATGGTCATACATTAAATTTTATATGTAACTACCTACTATTCCCATTACTTATTGTATATGTTTTTAAAAACGAAATGAGCAGATTAAGTTTCAATTAGAAATCTCCTCTGAGGTCTTGCTTACTAGCTACCACTAAATTTTATCTATAAGCCTATATATAAAGGTAGTTCAGTCCTTAATATTTTCCTCTTTTTTCCACTATGGCTATTTCCATTATATGTGGTTTCCGCTAGTAAGTCAACTTTGCCATTATACTTCTAAATTAAGCAATTAAAATAACAGGTCTTTTTAATATAGTAAACTTCTATTATTATCTGTGGTATTTACCAGAGAGAGCTATTTTAATTTTCAATATTTAAAGGAGTTTTTTACTATTTAATTTGCTTATTTCAGTGATTAGATCCTGAGTAGCTGCTTTTACGTCTGACTGAGAAATTATTGCTGATACTACTGCAAATCCATTGACATTTATATCATCAAAATTAGCAACTGTTGTCTTGTTAATACCACCAATTACTACAATAGGAAGTGGGATATTTTTTCTTATCTGCTTAAGTTCAGCTATAGATGTAAGTCTTGCATCTGTTTTTGTATCAGTGCTAAACATTGCTCCAACTCCAAGATAATCTGCGCCATCTTTATAGGCCCTCATGGCTTCTTCAAAATTAGATGCAGATACACCAAGGATTTTATTCTCTCCTATCAACTGTCTTACACTCCTTGCTGGAATATCATCTTGCCCAATATGTACTCCTGCCGCATCAACTGCCAGTGCTATATCTAATCGGTCATTTATGATTAAGGGAATCTTATATCTATCCGTAATGTTCTTTATCTTTATTGCTATTTCAAAGAATTCCAGAGACGAACACTTCTTTTCTCTAAGCTGTATAACTGTACAACCACCTAAGATAGCCTGCTCCACAGCATTCTCTAATTTTTTCGTACTCATAATTTCTCTATCTGTTACAAGATAAAGTGTATAGTCAATATTTTCCTTCATCTATTATCCCTCTTTCTAAGAATACTGTGCTGTTCATTTTTGATAAGCTATCAATAATACTGATATGAAAACTGCCAGTTCCCATTATTCCTGCCTTCTCAAATGCTATTTCACCAGAAATGCCCATTGTTGCAATTCCAGCAACTGCTGCTGCATAATAATCCCCTGTTACTCCACAGAAGCTAGCAATGAGAGCAGAGGTCATACAGCCTGTACCTGTTACTTTAGAAAGAAGTTTATGACCATTTGCAATCTTTGTTAATCTTCTCCCATCTGAAATGACATCAATCTCCCCTGTAATGCCTACTACACAAGAATAATTATTAGAAACAGTCTTTGCTATATCCACTGCCTTATATTTTTCATCTACTATTCCAGCATCCACTCCTTTTGTAGTAGCTTTAACCCCTGCTATATAAGAAATTTCTGATATGTTTCCGCGAATAACATCTACCTCTACCTGTGAGAGAATTTCTTCTGCTGTTTTATTTCGTAATTTGGAAGCACCTACACCAACTGGATCGAAAACTACAGGAATGTTAAGCTCATTAGCTTTTTTCCCTGCCATAATCATTGATCTAATCGTACGTTGATTTAGAGTTCCCATGTTAATAACAAGAGCTGAAGATATTGATACAATCTCCTCCACCTCATCGATATCATCTGCCATAACTGGTGATGCTCCAATTGCCAAAACGGCATTGGCACAATCATTTACAGTTACATAGTTGGTAATGTTATGTATCAAGGGATTCTCATCTCTGATTTTATCAAGTAAAATTGAACAAGCCTTTGCTAAGTTACTCATGAATACTTCCAACCTTTCTTAATTTATAAACTTCAACATTAAGTATCATTTTTCGACACAAGCTAATCTACTAGTGGATATTTAATCCATTATTATACAGTTCATAAAAATGATGTGTAGGCCCATTACCTTTACCTATTTCTAATGAGTGTTTAATTGCACCTGTTATGTACTTCTTAGCCCTATCTACTGCAGTATGCATAGGCATTCCAAGAGCAAGGTTAGAAGTAATAGCTGAGGAAAAAGTGCAGCCTGTTCCATGGGTGTTTTTAGTATTAATTCGTTTACTTTCATAGTAATAGAAATCTTCTCCGTTATATAGAATATCCAATGCATCCCCAATAGCATGTCCGCCTTTTACAAGTACGTTTTTGCAACCCATATCATAAATAAGTTTTGCCGCTGCTTTCATATCTTCTACATTATTTATCTTAAGGTTTGCTATCTTCTCTGCCTCTGGGATGTTAGGTGTAAGTAGGTCAGCATAAGGTAGTACAAGCTTAATCAAAGTATCTATAGAATTTGGCTTCATGAGAGGACAACCGTTTTTAGCATACATCACAGGATCAATTACTATATTACTGGGTTTATATTGCTCCAGTTTCTTTGCTACCGCTTTCATACAAGCTACTGTAGACAACATACCAATTTTAACAGCATCAACCTCAATATCCTCAAATACAGCATCAATCTGTTTTTCAATCATATCAGGAGTTATATCCTGTATATCTATAACACGACTTGTGTTTTCTGCTACAACTGAAACAATTACACTCATCCCATACACTCCATGGGCAGAAAATGTTTTTAAATC
>JAAYPX010000116.1 GCA_012519565.1 Clostridiales bacterium
ATGAACTGTTTGCAACAATATGGTGAGTAAACCTTTAGTTTTATATCACCGTGAATAATTCAGGATTAATAAAAGATTTATTAAAATTATAGATAGTTAAGTGAAACTTTGCTATTATAATATTTTATAGTATTGTTATATTGTTATATTTGATAGGAAAGTAAAAGCATACTATATTTATTTTGTTAAAGGTGATAGACGATACTATATTTATCTGCGGGAGGGCTTAAGATGAAAAAAATCAGTAAGAGGCTAATAGTTACAGGACTGGTAGCTATAGTTATGATTGCTTTCTTAGTTTATTTCAATTTAGTAAGTTCTGAAGAAGCAGACCAGAAGTTACCTACGGTGGAAGTGGAGAAAGATATAGTAACATTAAGAGGATTTACCATAGGAAACAAACCAGTAGATGGAATGGAAGAGTTCTATCAACAACTGGATGCTCTTACAATTCCTGATTTGGGATGTAAGGTTCGTTTTGATTACATACCCTGGGGAGATGAAAAGAATAAAATTGACTTAAGTATTGCATCGGGTCAGTATGACCTTTATGTTGGGGGCGTTTTTTCAAATTATAAGGAGACTGCCTTAAAAAATGCCTTTCTTGACTTAAAACCATACTTAGAACTGGTACCAGATTTAGTAAGTCATTATACACAAGTTTCTGAGCATTCCCTAACTTTATGTGAGATAAACGGTAAATTGTTTGGTATACCACAATTCGCCAGAGTAGAAAAGGGAGCGGATGAAGGGTTTATTTACCGGGAAGATTTACGAAAGGAATGGGGGCTGCCTGAGATTAACAGTTTAGAGACCATGGAAATGTACTTATATGCAGCCAAATCAGATGAAAGATATAAGGATAAGCCTTTATTAACTGATAATCGTATATATACAAGTTTGTGGTTAATTCTAACCGGTCATAAATATAGATTGTTGGATAATTATTATACCTGTTATGAATATGATAATCCGACTAAGCTTCTTAAAGTTCATGAAACCCCTGAATGGAAAGAGGTCTGCCAGTATGCAAAGAAATGGTATGATGATGGGATTATTAGCTATGATATTTTGGTTGTATCTGGGAATGAAGGGGCAAAGGGAAGAGAATTAATGTTAAAAGATATGAAGCCTTGTGAGGCTAATGTGCCTTATTGGAGTGCAACGGTTAATTGGATACCTATTTTATATGATAAACATCCAGAATGGGATATTCACATGGAACCCAACGTATGTTCGTTATAATGATATATATAATGAATATCCTGAATTAAAACACTGGATGGATTATGCGCTAAGCGAAGAAGCTTACACTCCAAGTGCCATCAGTGGTTTCACCTTCAATGCTGTTCCTGTAGAAACAGAAGTTGCCAATGTAAGTGCATTATCTAATGAGTTATTATTACGTCATGCCCTTCATGGTTCAGAGACAGAAGCAGTGATAGATAAGTGGAATAGGGATGCCAAGAAAGTAGGACTTGATAATATTAGGGAAGAATTAATTAAACAGATTCAAGAATTCTTAGATATGAAAAATTCAGTGAAGTAAACAACCTAATAGATTATAACTAAAAAACCGGTGGAATATAATTCCCTGGTTTTTTAGTTACTGACAATATAGATCTTAAGCTAAATAATATTCATTTTTCTAATCTGCTTAGATGTTCAATGAACTAACAAATCATCAGCAGTACTCATTATAAGAAAAATATGCTTGGTGATATGGAAGTGTGTTTTTTGAACTGCCTACTGAAATGATAGATGTTATCATAACCAACCGCATAAGCCACATCACTGACGGACATGGTTTGGGTAGATAATAAGTACTTTGCCTTTTCTATACGTTCTCTTATTAAATCTTCTATGGGAGAACAGTTAAAGAATTCGTTATATGTCATTATAATATAACTGAGGATAATCAGGTGAATATATAATACAGCTATTGGCAGGAACCTTACTTATATGGTTATCAATCTCCATAAATACATCTGTTGCAAAGAATAGAAATAAATAATTATGGGAACCATTGGGACGCTTGACTATAAAATCGGTATTTTCCTTATGGTTATATCCTATACCATCAATTTTGAATTTCATTTATAACATCCCTTTTCATTGAAAATATTTATAAAACAAAAGATCAAAAAGATAAAATAATAAGATATGTTCATTGGTTTTAATATATTATAATATAGTTATAAGAAACAAGCAATAAGATTGATATTTAATGATTAAAATCCATTTTATAAACAACAAAAAATCAAAAATATAATCAGAAGGGAGTATGGAACATGAATGCTTACTTATTTGTACACTTTAAGGAAAAGAGAACGCCTGATGGAGAACAGGTTTACTTCGGTCTTAGTAAGGATGGCTTCAACTGGGAACTGGTCAATGATGGTAATCCTGTTCTATGGAGTTATTATGGTGATAAAGGGGTTAGGGATTTCACCATAATAAGAACTAAAGAAGGAAAATTTATAATCATGGCCACAGATTTAAGTTTAGCCTATGGAATGTTAAATCAATATCAAAATTCATGGGCTGAAATATCTAGAAATGGAAGCAAATGCTTGGTTCTCTGGGAGTCAGAGGATTTGATACACTGGTCCAAACAAAGGATGGTGAAGCTAGGAAATGAGGATTTTGGATGTCTGTGGGCACCGGATATAATTTATGATAAGAAGAATGATGATTATCTTGTTCATTGGTCATCTGCCCATAGTTCCAATAACTATGGG